>CAZNFB010000347.1:0-2935 GCA_964572105.1 uncultured Desulfobacteraceae bacterium | reverse complement strand
ATTTCAAACTGGGCAACTCCCTGGTGAACAAACATGGAGACTCCGTCGATGGTGACACATCCTTTTTTATCAGCTTCTTTTAAGAGACGTGTTTTTAAGGGATTATAAACAATATCCATAACAACCATATCCCGGGTAATATGCTCAGGTTCCACGGCCATTTTATCGATATCCGGTGTCATTCCCAGGGGTGTTGCATTTATCATGATGTCGCAGTCAAGGTTTTTAAAATAGGATAGAGGATAATACTTAACCCCAAGATCTTTTGCCAGTTGTTCACCCTCATCTTCCAGTATATTTACGATGGTTAATCTGCCACCTTCTGCAAGAATGCCGAATCCTATGGCTCTGGCAGCTCCTCCTGCTCCAACAAGAACAACATCCTTATTTTTAATTTCTGTTTTTTCAAGCAATGCGTTTGTGGCGCCAAGACAATCTGTGTTAAATCCATGGAGTCTGCCGTCTTTGTTTAAGATGGTATTAACAGCACCTATTTTTTTTGCTGTTTCGTCTATTTCATCAAGATATTCCATCACTGTCAGCTTATGGGGTATGGTAATGCTTATCCCTTTTATATTAAGGGCTCTGATACCTGTAATTGCCGCGCCTATATCTTTTACGTTAAAAGCAACGTATGCTCCATTATAGCCTGTATGCAAAAAAGCGCTGTTGTGCATTGCAGGGCTTAAGCTGTGTGTAACAGGGTCGCCCAATACGCAATAGAGTGATGTTGTAGAATTAATAGTCATATCAAGCCTATGTTTCAGGGTATTCCATCGGATATGAGCCCAGGCATTTTAAGTAAAAGCATAGCTCTTTTATCCTGCTAATGGTTTTTTCAATGAGAGGATCTTTTATATGTCCTTCAATATCAATAAAAAAGAAATAATTCCAGTTTTCATATTTTGCTGGTCTTGATTCGAGTTTCAGCATATTTATCCGATTTTCAGCAATCGGTTCTAAAATTTTATAAAGAGCGCCGGGGGTATGGGCAGCAGCAAGCATGATGGAGGTTTTGTCCTTCCCGGTTTTTTTAATTTCATCTTTTCCAATAACAAGGAATCTTGTTACATTATTGATAAAATCCTGAATTTTTGAAGCAACAACCTCCAGGCTGTAGAGCCTGGCTGCAGCACTGCTGGCAATTGCAGCGGCTTCGGTATCAGCAGAAGCCTTTTGAGCTGCAAGGGCAGTACTGCCGCATTCTTCCAAAGGGGTATCCGGAAGATATTTTTCCAACCATTTTCTGCATTGAGCCAGAGCCTGGGGATGGGAATAAATTTTTTTGATATTTTTTATGGATCCTGATATGGAGAGAAGGTCATGGGAAATGGGAAGAAAAATTTCAGCGCAAATTTTCAGATCTGATTCAAAAAAAAGATCCAGTGTATGATTCACCGCCCCTTCAATGGAATTTTCCACAGGTACCACTCCGTAGCCTGAAGCTCCTTTTTCCACATCATTGAATATATCTTTGATGCTGGGCTGGGGGACATATAAGGAAGAATGACCAAAGTGATCCATGGCAGCCATATGGGTAAATGTTGCTTCTGGGCCTAGAAATGTTATTTTCTGGGGCTGTTGCAGCTTGCGTGATTCAGATATAATATCTTTGAATATATGCAGAAGTGCTTTGCCATGAATAGGCCCCTGGTTAAGGGTGAGTAGCCTGTCCATTATCGCTTTTTCACGGGAAGAGTCGGTTATTTGGTTCCCTTTTTTGCATTTTATTTCCCCGATCTTTATAGCGTTTTCCAGCCTTTGGTTTATCAGCGCAACGATCTTTTCGTCGATTTCATCGATGGATTCTCTGAGGTCGCTGATATTTTGGGATGATTCGTTAACTCTGTTTTTTTGTATTGTCATGGCATTAATGAATCATTTTTCTGTTATTGTTTCATCGATTTTATAGCCAAAATGCCTTCCCTGTTCCTCTAAAGCCACAAGAACTTTATCCCCTGGTTTTAACGCAACAACAGATACAGGTGAACCGTCAGGGCTTGTTAAACGGATTGTCTCCGCATTTTGCAGTATTGTTGTTATCTCTTTTCCTTCAGAACGCGCCTTTACAAGCATTAATGGGCGTTTTTCAATTTTCAGCCGGCCCACGGTTCCCTGAACAGTTTTTCCTTTAAAATCTGTTATAAGAATAGTGTCCCCTGCTGATAATTCTGAAAGGTACCTTGTTTTTCCACCTGGGACCCTTGTGTACGCATGAACTGCTCCGGCGTTAATCCTAAATGGCCGCGGCGCTACATAGGGATTTGATACGCTTTCTGCATGGACAAGGAATAATGCGCTGCTGCTGTTTCCCACGAGCATACCTTCGCCGGGAATCATTGATGTGCAGGTATCAACGCAAACCCTGTCACCCATTCCCACCGGAGTTATTTTTATAATCTCCGCTTCCTGGAGAGGGGTTGTCTCTTCAGTCAGCCGAAGCTTTGTGAGGGCCTTTTTTAACTCCATAGCATCTGTTGTGTTAAAAAGGATATGATTTACTCCTTTTTCAAGGATACCAAAGGCAATTTCAGCATCGTTGAGGTTTTCCACCTGTGCCACGACATCCGCCCCTTTTGCAATGAGATTTTCAAGGGGAATTATTGTCCAGTCAGAACATTGGAGAATAATTTTTTTATCCTGGCAAAGCTTTACAATCTCTTCTTCATCATCACCGCTTTTTATCGTAAAAAAAATGACATCCTCTCCTATTTTAAGGTCGCCATCTTCGGCAATGGTCTCTATTTTACCAAGCTGTTTTACTTTTTCGGAATAGCCTTTGGCCACCAGAATACCGTCGGCCCCCCCTTCAAGAGCGGTGGTCACTATATCTTTGTTCCATGGATCCGCTTTTACCCATATTTTCCTCATGTCAAATTCCTCTTATATAGATATTCAGATAATAAATTTCATAAAGCCAGGTGACAAAACTGAG
>CAZNFB010000346.1:0-2936 GCA_964572105.1 uncultured Desulfobacteraceae bacterium | reverse complement strand
TCAGGCAGGATGGATCGACGCTTAAAATACCAAGTTATTTCGTCCTCGTTCCTAAAGTATTAATCGGTTAAAAAAGCTGCCCCCAAAAAGGGAGCTATTGATTTTTTCGAACAAATTCGAGGGGGGAGCAAGCCTCCTGTTATCTATGCTGATTACAGGAACAGCACCCATAAGTGAGTTGGAAATAATAACATCTTCTTTTGAGAACAGGCTGTCCATGGTAAATTTACCAGTTTCCAGGATAAAACCCCATTTAACCAGAAGTCTGCATATCAGATCCTGCATAATACCGGGGAGAACATGTGGTGATTCAGGAATAAAGACTTTTTTATCAGTTATCGCCATAATATTGCCTGTATTAGTTTCGGAAACTGTATTATCCGGATTTAATATAAGCGCCTCGTCCCCATTTTTTTCTGCAGCCCATTTTCCGGCAAGAAGATAATATAGATAATTTAACGTTTTATGATCAGCCAGGGGACTCTGGCGCGGTTCAGGATATGTTACAAGATTTATACCCCGCTCTTTTTTTCCTGACAGCCTGTGCTCATAGGGTCTTGCCATGACAATAAGAGTATTATTATAAGGAGGGGTTTCATTATCACCCTTTGTTGCAAGTATTTTAACAGCCGCTGGTTTTTTGGTTAAACCGTTTTTTTCCAAAACATTATATATAATCCTGTCCCATGACAGATCCTGGATTTTTGTTTTAAAAAGCTTTTCCCAGGCTTTATGAAATCTGTCCATATGTTCTTTAAGGAACCATGGAGTTCCATTATCAGCACGCAGGGTTTCAAAAAATCCATAACCATATAAAAAACCATGATCTGTAACAGGAATTTTGGCCTGGCTTAAGGGTTGAAGTTTTCCGTTAATCCATATAAAGGGTTTATCTTTTTGTTTTTCTTTTTTTTTTGTAAATACCCCCAGTAATGTCTTTCCTTTATGCAATGTCTCTTCATATTCTTCCAGGGGATCAGAGTCATAAACAATACCCCCTCCCACTGAAAAAAATATTCTGTTGCCACGTATTGTAGCGGTACGTATGGCTATGGAAAAATCGATTGTATCATTAAATCCGATGTATCCCATGGATCCGGTATAGATATGACGTATGTCAGGCTCCAGTTCATCAATAATTTCCATGGCTCTAATCTTGGGACAGCCGGTGATTGATCCTCCTGGAAAGGTTGCTGTTATAAGATCAATGGAATCATATTTTCGATCAAGAATTCCTTCCACCACTGATACAAGGTGATAAACATTCTGATATGCCTCGACCATCTTATGACGTCCGACCCTTATGGAACCGGGAGTACATACCTTGCCCATATCATTTCTAAGTAAATCAACAATCATTGAAAGCTCTGCATCATCTTTTTTACTCTGGAGCAACTCCTTTTTAAGGTTCATATCTTCATCAGCTGTTTTTCCCCTTGGTCTTGTCCCTTTAATCGGCCTGGTTTCAACTTTTTGCCCCCTTTGCATGATGAATCTTTCAGGGGACGTTGAAACAATATGGTGATCACCGGCATTTATATAGCTGAAAAAAGGGGCAGGATTTTTTTTGTACAGGGCTTTAAACAGAGAATAAGGAGCCCCTGTAAAACCCATTTCAAAACGCTGGGAAAAATTGACCTGATAAACATGCCCCGATGCTATATACTCTTTGATTTTTTCTATGTTGGAAAGGTAATCTTCTTTGTTGAAATTAGAACAAAAACCATCATCATCACCCCAAAATCCTTTATCAGCAGGGGGCGGTTTTGCAATGGCAGCCTTGAAAAACTCAAGATCGTCATCCAGGGTACTTTTGCCGTTAAGGATTCTTTCAGGGACACAAAGGGTTGTTTTATGCTCGATTTTGTCATGAATAATTATAATGGAAGGGGCAAAAAAGCAGATTTCAGGCAGATTCAATCCATCCATTGATGTTCGCGGCAGTTTTTCAATGGAATCTTTAAGGTCATAAGAGAGATATCCGAACAACCCTGCACAAACAGGTTCCGGAAAATCCTCACCGGTATTTATGAAATTATCATTTTTAAAAACTTCGATTATTTCCCGCAGGGCAGAAAAAGGATCGGCATAAAATTTATATGTATGATCCTGTAATTCCATGGTCATCTCCTGGCGAGCCCCTTTAAAAGTGAGCCATGGTTTTACTGCGAGAATATGAAACCTTGCGCTGTCAAGATCTCCGCCACTTATAAGGGCAACTGTTCCAGGCAGATCTGCAAAACGGGCGACAAAATCGATGAATTTTTCATTTAAAATAATATTTTCTCTATATATTCGAGTAATTTCACCGGTATTTTTTTTAATGTCGTCCATATCTAATTAAAATCCCCAAGGGGCCCGAGTTTTAAAAAATTTTCAATAATCAAAAAACCATTTTCAGTAAGGAAACTTTCAGGATGAAACTGGAGACCATGGATGGGAAATTTCGTGTGGGATAAACCCATGACAACACCATCATCACTGCGGGAAGATATTTCAAAGTGGTCATAAATATTTGCGGTCATCAGGGAATGATACCTGGCCACTGTAAATGGGGAAGCAACACCTTTAAATAGACCATGATTATTATGGGTAATCTTCGATGTTTTTCCATGAACAGGAAAAGGAGCACGGACTGTGACTCCGCCAAAAGCTTCATTTATGCACTGCATTCCAAGGCATACCCCAAGAATCGGAACCCTGGTGTAAAAAGTTCTGACAAGGGGGATGGAGATACCTGCATGGGCAGGATCCTTAGGGCCGGGGCTTATGAGAATATAATCGGGCTCCATGGTATCGACCTGTTCAAGGGAGATCATATCACTCCTGCGCACATCTATTTTAAGGTCATACCTCATAAACATCTGAACAAGATTATATGTAAAGGAATCATAATTGTCTATTACAAGTAGATTGGCCAAAAGACTACCCCCACC
>CAZNFB010000345.1:0-2978 GCA_964572105.1 uncultured Desulfobacteraceae bacterium | reverse complement strand
CCTAAAGATAAACACGAAAATTATGATTTCTTTAATAAAGAGGTTATTTAAAAAACAAGAGCGCGATTACAATATTATTCTTGGTCAGCTCCTAAAAGAAAAAGGACTAATCACACACGAGCAACTTCAAAAAACCCTTAAAATTCAACGGGAAAGGTTCCTTGAGCAGGGAAAAATTTTCAGAGTAGGCCAGATAATTGTTGAACTTGGTTTTATATCTGAAGAGAATCTTTTAAGGGCCATAAATGACCATTATAATATTTCAACAAACTCCCTTACCAAAGATAATATCCGCAAACTAGTAAATGAAAAGCGGATCTTTTTTTTAAAAAAAGCGGGTTCTCCAAAAATTCCAATATGGCTGAAACTCTCCCTGGCAAGCATAATTGTAATTATTCCAACTGTTATTTCAGGAAGTTACATTATGCTAACCCGGGAAAAAGCGCGGCTCTACAATCATGCCATTGAAATATCCAAAATAAATCTTCAACACCTTGCAAAATCATGCAGTATTCCCCTTCATCAAAATAAAATCCATCTATTAAACTCCCTTGCTAAAGAGACATTTTCCATAAAAGGGCTCTTGCATGTATCGATTGTGGATAAAAATAATATAATAAAAGGACATTCCAACCCGGAAGAGACAGAGAAACTTTTTATAAAGTATGATGAGTATACCCCTTTTTCATATTCTGTTAACTTAAAAGGGGATATTTTAAACATGAGCCTCCCTGTACTTTTTAAAAACAGATACATCGGAAATGTTCACATCTGTTTATCCACACATCGTCTAGAAGTGATGAACCACGCAGAAAAAAAATCAGTTTTTCTTCTGGGAATGTTAGCTATATTTACAGGAATTATATTATCGGTTTTAATGGGAATACGTTTTTCCCGCCCCATTTCAAAATTAGTCGAAGCCACTGAAAAGATCAGTGAAGGAAATTACAAATTACAGATAGATTTAAATAGAAAGGATGAATTCGGAAACCTTGCCAGAGCATTTAACCGGATGAGTGACGATTTAAGAAAAAAAGAACTTATGCAGAAATCATTCGGAAAATACGTGGGACCCGAGGTTCTTGAAATGATTCTTGCCAATCCCGGAACTTCATGGCTTAAAGGTTGTAAAAATGAAGCCACGATAATTTTTGTCGATATCAGAGGCTTCACATCCTATGCTGCCGCAAGAAAAACAGAAAAAATCGTGGAAGGTGTAAACAAATTTCTTGAAATTGTTTCCACAGTAATAAGAAACCATGAAGGTTATATTGATAAATTTATCGGAGACGCGGTTTTGGCTGTGTTCGGTGTCCCTGTTTTCCATAAAGACCATCTACAAAGAGCTGTGGCTGCTGCTGTTAATATTCAAAAAAAACTTATCAAAGCAAGCCGGATAAAAAAAGAATATGAACTCCTGGCTTCTGTTGGGATAGGAATGGATACAGGGATTGTTATTTCAGGGAATATAGGCTCCCAGATTAAAATGGAATATACAGTAATCGGCGACTGCGTAAACCATGCTTCACACCTTAATGGACTGGCCGGCCCGGGAGAGATTGTTGTCAGCAAAAAAATCAAAGAACAGCTTCCGAATAACCTTACTGCCAAAGCACTTCCACCAATGAAGATAAAAGGCAAATCAGCAGGAGTAGAAACCTTCAGGATTCACGAAATTTAAAAAAGGAAAATTCAATTGATCTATAGAGTTTCAGATAATAACCCTATTTTAAAATTTGGCACAAGGCCATAGGGAGCCTTTATATCTGCAGCAAAGCTTCAGCCTTTTTAACGTCCCTTCCAATCTGCTGCGCAAGTTCATTGACTGAGGAAAATTTTTTTTCATCCCTTATCCGTTTAACAAAATTAACCTTGACCGGCTGATCATACATATCACCATTAAAGTTTAGTATGTGAACTTCAACTGTGAAGACATGGTCATCGAAAGTTGGGCTGTATCCTATATTAGCAACCCCCTTCAACAAGTCACCACCATACTCCACCTTAACCGCATAGACACCTCTCTTGGGGCTCAATTCATCCTTTAACTCTATGTTTGCAGTGGGAAACCCAAGGAGCTTCCCCCCCCGGTCACGTCCTCTTTTAACCATACCTCTTATCTGATAGTGGCGGCCAAGGAGTTTTTGGGCATTTTCCAAATCACCAGCCTTTACAAGCCTGCGTATCCTTGTGCTGCTGATTCTGTAAGGGCTGTTAACAGTCGCCTCTATCCAGTTTTTAACGATCACCTCAAAGCCGTGAACAGGAGCATATTGATTTAACAATTCAATATTACCCTGGCGGTTTTTCCCAAAAGTATAATCTTTACCAATCACAATTGCTTTCATTCCGATGCGATCCACCAGGATATCTTCAATAAAATTGACAGCCGGCAAAGAAGCAAACTCCAGAGTAAAAGGGAGGCAAATAAGGGAATCAATCCCGGTTGCTTCAATAAGTTCAACCTTCTGTTCATATAACGTGATCAAAGGGAAATGATTGTTCTCCTTTAATACTCGCATGGGATGGGGTTCAAATGTTAAGACAACAGAGGTACCATGGATGGAATCAGCTTTTTCAATAATTTCATGAAAAAGGGCTTGGTGCCCTACGTGAACACCATCAAAATTTCCAATAGTGATTACCGGATTAACAAACTGCTCTTTTATATCTTCTATATTATTAATAAGTTGCATTTAATTTATCTTAAAAAGTTTAATTAGGCTTGACAAAAAAAAATATTATTATATATTTATACGACTTTACGGATAATATCAATACATTTTAACCGTTCATGTGCCGAAGTGGCGGAACTGGTAGACGCGCTAGGTTCAGGGTCTAGTGAAATTATTTTCGTGGGAGTTCGAGTCTCCCCTTCGGCACCAGTCTTTTTATGTTTTCACGATTTGTGTGGACATATCCCACTAATCCTGCTCAATACCCATAGACCGTCACATAAATAATTTAACTGCGATATC
>CAZNFB010000344.1:0-2979 GCA_964572105.1 uncultured Desulfobacteraceae bacterium | reverse complement strand
GCGCGCAAAATTCTAATCGAACACTACCGCAAAAATTTATCAGATATCAAAAAAAAGATTATTTTTATGAAAATAGACCCACAATACTGGATAAACCGGCTCGGTCTTAAAAAGCATCCTGAAGGCGGTTATTTTAAGGAGACATACCGCTGTGAGGAAACTGTATGCATGAATGCTTTGCCAAAAAGATTTGCTGAAGAAAAAGCCTTTTCCACAGCTATATATTTTCTTTTAAAAGGAGACCAGACATCATATTTCCACAGACTAAAAGCCGATGAACTGTGGCATTTTTACCATGGCAGCTCTTTAACCTTACATATAATAGATCCCCATGGGGATTATAATAAAATACAGCTTGGCAGCAACTTTGAAAATGGTGAAACTTTTCAGAGGATCATTAAAAATGGTGCCTGGTTCGGAGCAACGGTTGATGACCATACATCCTATTCTTTGACAGGATGTACAGTTGCACCAGGGTTCGGTTTTAATGACTTTGAGCTGGCAAACAGAGACCAGATGCTCAAAATGTATCCTGAACATGCTTTAATAATAAAAAAACTAACTCTTCCATTTTTATAAAATATGAAAAAAACAAAAACTGAACAAGCAGGAGAAGATCTGTTTAATTTTGCCATTGACCGTAGTGACACAAAGACACTTATGGCGCACCTGCACAAAGAGGCTATTATAAACCGAACCAAAGTTGAATATGAACTTCAGATATTAAGAATTGTCAGCGTTGGATGGGGCATATCATATTATCTTGAAAACGCCGCGTATAAGAATGATCTTGTGCAGCTCTACTGGATGGGAATCCATGAGTTCTCGCAAGATATTTCCTCAACCTCCGGCCTTTTGATTGATAAAGATATTGATTATTTTCAAATTTTAAAAGACCGCCTCGACACCTATTTGAAAACATTGTATCAAGGCAAAAAAACACCTGATCCGGTTATGGTTATAGGTCCAAAATTTGCCGAAATTTGCGGAAACGGGGATGACATATTTACCATAATGACAGGCTCAAGGATGTTTTCAACTGCGCTTGGCGGTGTTAAAGAATGCCTTAACCTCCTGTCTTCAAAAGAAAGCCTGTAAAGGATAAATTTTGGCAGAATTTAAAACACACCTCACAGGGGGTATGGTTACAGGCATCTCCATTGCCCTGGGGGGAAGTCTGTTCCTGAGATTAAATGCTGTCCAGACCTGTGCCGTTTTTCTCATGGGTGTAACTGGAGGAATTCTGCCTGATCTTGACAGCGATTCAGGCAAACCCCTGGCCATTTTGTGCAGCCAGTTATCTGTGCTCATACCGGCGTTACTGGTTGACAGGATTATCAGGGATGTAAATAATTCACCGGAATTTTTGATCAGCTATTTTGTACTGTCATATTTTTTTATTAATAATATTATATGTGAGATCATAAAAAAAATAACAAAGCACAGGGGAATAATGCACAGCATCCCCTTTGCTTTCCTTTGCGGAGGAGGGGTCTACCATCTGTTTGTGCCATCTGGCCGACACATGGCAGTTACAGCAGGCGTGGCATTATTCAGCGGCTGCATAGTCCACTTGGTGCTTGATGAACTCGATTCACTGACCATTAAATTTGGAGTCATTCCTGTAATAAAGAATTCATGTGGTACAGCATTAAAATTTCGATCCGGCTCAGGATTGGCAACAGCATTTATTTACATTATAACAATCTTTTTGTTTATTAAAATGTAACTATTCAGCTAATATATGACTCTGTTGATTTAATCCGATTTTTCAAAAAATGGTCAAAAATAAGGAACCATTTATCATTCGTTTGCCTGAGATCGTCAAAATTTGAGCTTCTCAGGAAGTCTATTTTTTGGTAATTTTCTTTAGGCATAGTAAATCAACAGAGTCATACATACAGCAGCAGGTATAATCATAAGAGGTTGTAAAGAAAGAAAATTCGGAAAATTTAATTGTTTTTACAGCATGCGAATAAATTTCTTGAATTTCTAAGTTTGCTCCGCCAAAGTCGCACTAAATTCCCTCAATTCATCAAAAAATTACAATTTTATAATCTTGACTTTTCCTATGATTGACATTATTTTGATTAAATAATATCTGGAGCAAATTATTTTTTACAATGACATTTGACATCCACAATTAAACCAAGAGAAAATATGGAAAATACTATCTTTAAAATGAATAAAAGTTTGGCAACAAACCTGTTATCATTGGGTTGTGTAATTATTGGCGTACTTCTTTCCAACCATATAATTTTAAACACAGGTTTATTCGCTCTGTCCGGCGCAATAACTAACTGGCTGGCCATTCACATGCTATTTGAAAAAGTACCTGGTTTATACGGTACCGGTGTAATACCGGCAAGATTTGAAGATTTTAAAACCGGAATCCACAATCTTGTTATGGGACAATTTTTTTCCCATGAAAATATGGAACGATTTTTCAAACAGGCAGCGCCTGAAAAGATTAACCTTGCCCCAATGATAGATGGAATAAATTTTGAGCCTTCTTTTGATACAATTCTTACAGTTGTTATGAGCTCATCTTTTGCTCCCATGATCAGCATGATTGGAGGTACTGAGGCTTTAATGCCGATGAAGGAACCTTTTGTAATTAAAATCAAGGAGACTCTCCTTGATATTGCAAACAGTGACTCCATCCAAGAAAACATCCGCACCTTTCTTAAAGAATCGACCGACATTGATGAAACCATCAATAAAATTGAGACAATTGTAAAAAACCGGCTTGATGAACTGACCCCCCTGATGGTTAAAGATATAATTCAGGAGATGATAAGAAAACATCTGGGGTGGCTTGTGGTATGGGGTGGTGTGTTTGGAGGTATAATCGGATTTATAGTATCTTTTGTAAATTAGGAACAAAAATTTTATAAGTTGAACGAAATAATTTGTCTTTTGGCCCATCTACTTCGTTGCATCAAAGCCCGAATACGTATAGTATGCAACCTTTAATGC
>CAZNFB010000343.1:0-2983 GCA_964572105.1 uncultured Desulfobacteraceae bacterium | reverse complement strand
GATATGCTACCCTAAAAGCTACTCTTTCGTTAAAATAATACGCGCATCCACAATACTTACACCCTGGTTATGTACTATTACGGGATTTAAATCCATTTCATAAATTTCAGGATAAGATTCAATCAATTCCGAGCAGAGGAGCAGAATATTTCTAATGGCCTTTTCGTCATAAGGGGCTTCGCCTCTTATACCTTTTAAAATGAGATAAGATTTTGTTTCACAAATCATTTTTTTAGCTGAATTGGGTGAAATGGGAAGAACACGGAATGTCACATCTTTAATAACCTCAACAAGAATCCCCCCAAGTCCATACATGATTATAGGCCCAAATTGGGCATCAAACTTTGTACCAATTATAACCTCCACCCCTTTTGATGCCATGGGTGAAACCAGCACGCCCCTTATGTCGGCATCCTGGTTGAATTCTTTTGCATTTTTTATGATGCTTTCATAGGCATTCCTGATTTCATCGGAAGATTCAAGATTAAGACGTACTCCTTTTGCATCGCTCTTATGGAGAATATCCGGTGAAACAATTTTTAAAACAACCTTTGAACCCATATCGCCTGCTGCAGCCACGGCTTCATCTGCTGATGTAACAAGCTGATCTTCAACGGCCTGGGCTCCGTGTAAAGAAAGGAGTTGTTTGGCTTCATGCTCCAGTAAAACATTTCGTCCTTCAAAGCGTGCTTTTGCTATAATCTTATCCCCATCTGATTTTGCATTGGCCCGCATATTAAAAATAAAATTACTTTTAGCATGGTAACTTTGAAGATAGAGCCCCCGTTCTGATAAAACACCAATACATTTACATGCCACATCAAGGGAATCGTAAACCGTAATTCCATAATACCGTAAAAGATGCAAAGAGTGGGGTTTTGCAGAATTATAAAGGCTATGTACAACAATAGGTTTTTTCCGTTTAACAACCATTTTACCCATCTGATGGGCGGCATCCTCTTCTTTAAGGGACAATTCTTCTGAAAATCTTATTCCGTAACCGCCAAAAAGACCAACAAGCAATAATCCACCAACATTGTGGTCTTTAAGGATTATATTTGCACAATCTGCAAATAAAGACGGGTCCGCATCTGTACCTCCGGCCACATCCACAGGGTTGCTTATTGATGCGGAAGGCGGAAGAATGGCTCTTAATTTGGCCTGGGTTTTTTCATGCAGCTCAGGAAGCTCTATGTCCAGGCCCGTAAGAATATCGGCAGCTACGGTGGCATGGCCGCCACCATCTGCAAGTATACATACTTTATTATTGCGTATCGGAGGGAGGCTTGAAAGTGTCTCCGCTGCCGGAAAAAGCTTGTCTGAATCTTCAATAACTATTATGCCGGCACGTTCAAAAGCTGATTTTGCAACTTCATGCATCCCTGCCAGAGCCCCTGTATGTGAACCTGCCGACTTCATCCCCTTGACTGAACGTCCGCTCTTTAAAAGTATAATAGGTTTTGTTCTGCAGGTTTTATATGCCTGCTGGAGAAATTCCCGGCCATTACGCATCCCTTCCACGTACATAAGAATAGCTTTAGTGCCGGCATTGTGCTGAAAAAAATTAAGGTATTCGCCAAAACTGATATCCGCTTCATTGCCAATACCAATATAATAGGAAAACCCCTTTAAGCTCCTCAGTTTTGCCTCTGTTAATAAAGCCAGAGCCATATTTCCGCTTTGAGAGAGCAATGCTATCTCCCCCTTTGGAATATCCTTTATCCCAACAAGATTCATATCTGATTTGAAATTTATTATTCCCGATGTGTTCGGTCCAATAAGACGGATATTATTCTCCCGGGCGACCTCAAGAACAGTCTGCTCCAGGTTTTCTCCTTGATCACCTGCTTCCTTAAACCCGCCAGCTATTATTACCGCCCCCTTAATCCCTTTATGGCCGCATTCCTTTAAAACATCAGGGATTGTCCTGGCAGGGGTTGTGATTAACGCCAAATCCACACGGCCGTCAATGTCGGTAATAGTGTTAAAACATTTAAGCCCCATAATATTCTTTTCTTTGGGATTAACCGGATATATTTTTCCTTTATATTTTTCCTCCAGGAGTATTTTGATAGCCTGGTACCCACGCTTGGTCTCAACCTGTGAAGCTCCTATAACAGCAACAGATTCCGCATTTAAAATTTTTTCGATCGACATACGTACTTTTTCCTTTATCCTTTTTTTCTTTTTTTAAACTCTTCCAAGGATTTTTCCCGCTCTTTTGTTGAAACGCAGGCTAAACAGGCCTCGATTTCATATTCCATTAAAGCGTCCATGCTGACTTCGCCCCTTGCCATATTAAGCCCTTTTTTTATCAATTTTATGGAAAAAGCTGAATTGGCAGCAATTTTTTCGGCAATTTCCATGGCTGTTTCAATGAGCTGACCAGCAGGGACTACCCTGTTCACCAACCCAATATGTTCGGCCTCTTTGGCACTTATAAAATCTCCAGTAAAAAGAAGCTCTTTTGCCCTGCCAGGGCCTATAAGGTCTTGTACCAGCCGCATGGCTCCGCCTGTTACAGAGGAAGCAACCTTGGCTTCGGGTGATCCAATAATTGCGTTATCAGATGCAATACGGATATCACAGGCTAAAGCCAGTTCATATCCTGAGCCAAGGGCATATCCATTAATAGCAGCGATAATGGGCTTCTCAAATTTAATGAGTCTGCGGGAAACAGCTTGAAGTTCCTCCAGGTATTCACGGTATTTTTCAAGGCTTCTCCCTTTTGAGTCTTTTAAATCCGCACCCGAAGAAAAAGCCCTTCCTTCACCAGTTATAATAAGAACTTTAATTTCAGGATCTTTAAAGGTGTCGTCCAAAGCTGTTTGAAGGTCAAGCCACATCTGTTTATTCATAGCGTTCATAACCTTTGGACGGTTTAATTTAATACAGGCAACAGATTGAAACTTATCATAAAGAATAGACTCAAAATTCATAAATCGCTCCTTGACGGGCTTATAAAAAATTCTCGAATGATCAT
>CAZNFB010000342.1:0-2992 GCA_964572105.1 uncultured Desulfobacteraceae bacterium | reverse complement strand
ATATATAATGAATATTAATAAAAAAATTTGTACCCGATGCATTTTACCTGATACTTTTCCAGGCATTAAATTTAACAGTAATGGTATTTGCAATCATTGCCTGCGTGAAGAAAAAGCTATTAAAAAAGCGGGTGAAAAAAAAGCTGCTTACAGAAAACGTCTTGATGAATTAATTCAAACTCAAAGAGATAAAGCCCCGGTATATGATGTAATTATGGCGTACAGCGGCGGCAAGGACTCCAGCTATACATTAAAGCTGCTTAAAGATCGATATGATTTAAAAATTCTCGCATATACGTTTGACAATCACTTTACATCGCCTTTTGCGTTTAAAAATATAAAAAATGTTACGGATCGGCTCCAGGTTGATCATATACAGATTAAACCTCCATGGGAGACTGGAAAACATCTGTTCTCTTTGACAGCAAAAAAAGATATTTTCCCGAAAACTACATTGTTAAGAGCCAGCAGTATCTGCACAACATGTATTGGTATGGTAAAGTCTATAGTACTAAAGACTGCCCTTGAAATGTCCATACCACTTGTGGCCTTTGGATGGTCTCCGGGACAGGCACCAATACAATCGGCTATCATGAAAACAAATCCCAACTTAAACAGACAGACCCAGGCAGCATATTTAAAAGCGTTTCCCGACGAAACAAAAAAAGTTATAAATACCTATCTGGTGCCTGATTCTTATTATGAAATTTACAAAGATAAATTTCCGTATAATATTCACCCCCTTGCTTTTTTTGATTATAATGAAGAAAAAATTAAACGGGAGTTAGAAACTATTGGGTGGAAAATTCCGTCAGATACTGATACAAATTCATCCAATTGTCTATTAAACGCCTATGCCAACCATTGTCATATTATAAGAAACGGTTTTCATCCCTATGTATGGGAAATAGCCAATATGGTCAGACAGGGAATAATGGACAGAAATGAAGGTATGGAAAAAATATACACCGATCAAAACAAAACAATGATTAAATATGTAGAGGAAAAATTAGATTTATGAGTAATAGAAAAGATAAAATAAAAAATTTCATAATAGAAAATTTTTTATTTGGCGAAGCAGAAGACCTTAAAGATGACACCTCTTTTTTAGAAGAAGGAATAATAGATTCAACAGGAATTCTGGAACTGGTGAATTACCTGGAGGAAGAGTTTGAACTAAATGTGGACGACGAGGAATTAATTCCTGAAAACCTTGATTCAATTAATAATGTAACCTCATATGTGGAGAAAAAATTATGCTGATTATGCTGATTATAAAACAGAGATAAACAGGGTAATAAGAGATAAACAGGATAATAAAAATCATTTATAATTATTCAGTTGATATGTATAGCTTTAGCTATAATCTGATTAAACCTGAAGCGTGTTTGGAATCAGCATCTTTCAAATAGTTGAATACTTACCAGTTATTTTTCTTTAAAAATATGAAACCTTTTTTAATACATCATTTTTTAGAACAAAGCGCAGAATTTTTCCCAAACAAAACTGCCGTAATCCACGACAAAACAAGAGCCAGTTATGCAAGAATAAATACATCTGCCAACAATCTGGCAAAATGGCTTATAAATAAAGGTGTCAAAGGTGGCGACAGGGTTGTTTATATTCTGGAAAACTCTTTGGAATATATTGTAAGTTATTATGGAATTTTAAAAACAGGTGCAGTTGCTGTATCTCTTAGCTCAGATATAAAACCTGCTGGATTAAAACCGCTTTTACAAGAACTTGAACCAACTGTTCTGATTTTTTCATCAAAATTCGAAAGGCTTATTAAGGCTGCCGATCTTTCCCAATTTAAAATTAATTCTTTGATTTTAATAAAGCCCAGGCTGAAATGGGAGGAGAGCGAAATCAATATATCTATATGGGATGATATTATTGAAAATGAACAAACAGAAAACCATAATATTTTAATAAAACAATCAGAACTTGCATCAATTATATATACATCGGGCTCAACAGGAAAACCCAAAGGAGTTATGCTGACGCATAACAATATAATTGCAAACACTAAATCAATTTGCACTTATTTGAATCTAACAGATAAAGATAAACAGATGGTGGTGCTTCCATTTTTTTATTCGATGGGAAAATCACTTCTTAACACTCACTTTGCGGTGGGAGGTACAATTGTTATAAATAATAAATTTGCATTTCCTGTAACTGTTTTAAAGCAAATGGAAGAAGAACGTGTAACAGGTTTTTCAGGAGTACCATCAACTTATGCATATCTTCTTCACAGGTCACCTTTGGCAGATTACAACAACAGATTTAAGTCGCTTCGTTATTGCACACAAGCTGGCGGACATATGGCTACACAGATTAAAAAAAAATTAAAAAAAATTCTTCCTGATCATACTGAAATTTACATCATGTATGGAGCCACAGAAGCATCAGCAAGACTCACATATCTCGAACCTGATAAATTTGAAGAAAAAATGACTTCCATCGGTAAATCTATTTCAGGTGTTGCTATAAAAATTTTTGATAAAAACGGAATAGAAGTTCCTTCTGGCCATACAGGCGAACTGGTGGCATCCGGTAACAATATTATGCAAGGGTACTGGAAAGATCTGGAAACAACTGAAAAAATTCTTGATGAACACGGGTATCATACAGGAGACCATGGATATATAGATAAAGAAGGATATTTTTTCTTAAAAGGAAGAAAGGACAATTTGTTAAAAACAGGAGGACATCGTATAAGTATTCAAGAAATAGAAGATATTATCATGAACACTGACCTTGTTATTGAAACTTATGTTATCGGAATACCTGATGATCTTCTTGAGAACAAATTAATTGCATTTGTAACACCTAAAAATAGTGAAATAAATGAAAAAATGATTTTATCACAATGTGCTAAAAGCCTTCCAAAATATAAACTTCCCAGCATTATTAAAAAAGTTAAAGTAATTCCTAAAAATGCAAGTGGGAAAATTGACAGGGAAAAATGCCTTCAATTAATTGTAAG
>CAZNFB010000341.1:0-3022 GCA_964572105.1 uncultured Desulfobacteraceae bacterium | reverse complement strand
CGAAGTAGATGGGCCGAAAGACAAGCTATTTCGTTCAACTTATAAAATTTTCGTTTCTTATAATCTGACGTACGTCCCCTATTTCCGTCCATCCCTATTTCCCCCTTATTTGTCACCAAAGTTTTTTATAAATTTTCAAAAACGTGCAAAATTATTTTTTTAAATCGTTTTTATTGACAATTGAGCTTTCAATTGTATAAATTTTGGTGCCATGACAGATAATAAAAAAAATAAAAAAAATTTTGAACACATAGGTAACATTCTTAACAGGTTTCTGTCATCCTACAAAAATGAATTTTACGACGACCTGCAAAATCTTAACATAAGCTGGAAAACCATTGTCGGAGATATGACCGCAAAGAATTCCAAACCTGTTGCTTTTAAGGGAAAAACACTTTTAGTACATGTTACAGGATCAAGCTGGATACACAATCTTCAATTCATGAAAAAAAATATTATCGACAAAATAAACAGCTCCATAAAAAAGGAACTGATTGATGATATTAAATTTACAATAGGACCGATCCTGTGACGCAATTTACCACCGATACCTTTTTCAACGGCACCATCAAGGTAAGGCAATCTAAAAACGGATATCGTTTTTCCATAGATGCAGTTTTGCTGGCAGGTTACGCCTTTCCACGGCCCGGGGACAGGGTTCTTGATATGGGAACCGGATGCGGTATTATTCCGTTGATACTGGCGTACCAAAATCCCCAAATACAGATATTTGGAATAGAAGTACAAAAAGAAATGGCGGATATCGCTTTGCAAAATATACAGGATAACTGTATGGAGAGCAAAATAACAATCCTGCACCATAATATAATGGATCTAAAGCATAAAACTATTGCAGGCCCGGTGGATCTGGTTGTATCGAATCCCCCTTACAGAAAAAACAGATCAGGACGAATATGTGCAAACAGCCAGCGGGCCATAGCAAGGCATGAAATAACCGCAACCCTCGACGATTTTCTTGAAGCAGCAAGCCGCATTTTAAATATTTCAGGACGATTCATTACTATCTATCCAGCTGAACGTATGGTCGACATGCTGACACAGATGAGAAAATTTAACCTGGAGCCAAAGTATTTAAGGACCATCCATTCAAAAAGGGATACAGGGGCAAAACTTATCCTGGTTGAAGGTATGAAAAAAGGCCGTCCCGGAATAAAAATAAAAGAGCCGATAATTATCTACAACAAAAATGGTGAATATACTGAAGAATTAAAAAAAATCTACGGGATGATCTAAAACATCTTTTTTTCAGCAGCAGCTTTTTCCCCGGCAATACGGCCAAAAGCCAGGCATTCACCTATATTTCCACCACCTTGATAAAGCAACCCAAATAAAGAGCCGAGTTCACCCGCACTGTAAAGACGGGGAATCAAAGAACCATCAGGATAAAGCACCTGGGCATTGAAGTTTCTCCTTGGCCCACCCTGAGTATTCAAAAGGGACGGCCAGAGCATAATTGAATAATAGGGGCCATTACAAAGAGGCTCCATTGTTTCCCGGGGCCGATTATAATCATGGTCATTTCCTGATTCACAATATTGATTGTATCTCTTTACAGTATTTTCAAGCATTTGCCGCCCCACACCTATTTCATCGGCAAGATCGCCAATGGTTTCCCCTGAAACAATCCAGCCATTATCAATCTCTTTTTTATTATCCTTTGACCATTGATATCGTCCCCTGTTAAATCCAACTGCTGAAATGGCTATGGGTCCTGCCTTACGAAGGGTTTCATCGAATATCATACAACACGGAATGCGGGGAAATTCCAGGCTCTGTGTATCGAATAGATCAACAAGATAATTATAGGCATGAACATCAGTCACCTCCGAAGCAAAACGCTTACCTGACTTGTCTGTATAAATATACTGCATGGATAATGGCTTTATCAAAAATGCGGCCTCATATTCGGCTGTTTTAAATCCAAGAGGCGTAGAAACATTTGATACATGCCAGATATCTGCACCTGCACGCTGGGCCATAGCCAAACCATCTCCGGTGTTCCCTGGCGACCCAAGGGAATAATAGGGATACCCTTTGAGATAATTTTTTTTCATCCAGTCATTATATTCAAACCCGCCACATGCCAGAATTGCAGCCCTGGAAGCTTTTACGGATATTTTTCCTCCGTTTATATTTACAACCGCACCCTTTACAGCCCCGTCTTCATCGGTAATCAGACTTTTGGCCGGTGCATTATTTAAAACTGTAATCCTCCGTTTTTCAACTTCAGTACGGATAAAGCCCCAAAAAGAATTTTCCTGGGTGCTGTTTTTACCTGTTACCATCCGTTTTTCCACGGAATCGGCCCCTGGAAGTTCAGGAAATGCTGCACCCCCGTAAGCATGGGTTGAATGTCCAAAATCTTCAACCCATTTTTGGTTATTTAAGCACCCCCTTGCATAGGCATAAATCATTTCCGGCTCAAGAGTGGAAAAGACCCTGTTACAAAGGCTTTCAAGATAAAGAAGGCCCCTGTCAAAATCTTTTAGGCACAAAAACCCCCCTAAAGAAAGATTGGTGTTCCCTCCCCCATGATCCATTTTTTCAATAATCACAACCGAAGCCCCTGCATCGTGTGCAGTTATTGCCGCAACAGCTCCAGCCCCTCCAAAGCCAATAACCAAAACTTCAGTATCAATATTTTTTTCCATGGTACCCCCTGGAATTTTAAAATAGTGTATAAATTTTCCGGCGTACGCAACTATTCAGGTGCGCTGATTTAAGAGAGGCAACAGGTATGATCTGATTAAAATTTTAAAATTATTTGAACGTATTAGAGAGCGTTAAAAAAGAACCCATCAGAGTTGAACCTATTTGCATCATTTGCTGATGTATCATTATAAAAACTTATATATGCAACAGGTTCTTTCTTTACGACCTCTTATGCGTGAGTTTTTCAAAATTTTAATCAGATTATACCTGCTGCTATACATATCAGCTGAATAGTTAGCGGCGTACAAGATCACTACTTGTTGAAAATTTGATTCAGATGAGTCAATAT
>CAZNFB010000340.1:0-3037 GCA_964572105.1 uncultured Desulfobacteraceae bacterium | reverse complement strand
TTGAGCAGAGCAGTTTGCTTTATGAAATTTTACGGTGTTAATTCAGGATTTCCGGCCGCAGTGTTGTCACTGACAATTAAAATTGTATTGACAAATCTTTAAATATTTAGGATATTACAAGTTTTAGAAATTTATCTGCAAACAATATATAATGTTTTGTTTTTAAGGAGGATGTGTATGTACGCCATTATAAATACAGGTGGTAAACAATATAGAGTATGCGAGGGTGACCTCTTAAGGGTTGAGAAAATCCCCGGAGAGGTGGGAAGCCAGATTTCGTTTGACAGGGTTCTCATGGTTTCAAACGGTGAGAATGTTGATATAGGGCAGCCTGTTCTTTCCAATGTCCAGGTGGAAGGGCATGTTGTGGAACAGGGTAAGGCTAAAAAAATTATTGTTTTCAAATACAAAAAACGGAAGAGATATCGTAGAAAGAACGGTCACCGTCAGCAGTTTACTGCTGTTATGATCGACAGCATTAAGCAGGGGTAAAATCAGAGCTTAATCGACTCATAAAAGAAATATCTGTAAAATGAATTTAGTCAGACTTTGCAACACCTGGTTATTATTGGAAAACAGACTTTTTACGAAACGATTATATATTCATTTCAAAGTATAAGAGAGTATAAAAGATGGCACATAAAAAAGCAGGCGGCAGTTCTAAAAACGGTCGCGACAGTAACGGACAAAGGCGGGGAATAAAACGATACGGTGGAAATATCGTCAAGGCCGGAAATATTCTGGTTCGTCAGGTTGGAACCAGGATTCATCCTGGAAATAACGTGGGGATGGGTAGGGATTTTACTCTGTTTGCCCTGGTCGACGGTACAGTATCATACGAGCGTTTTGGCAAAACACGTAAAAAAGTAAGCGTTTATGGCCAGTGAAATTCGTTGATGAAGTAATCGTTGATATTCGATCAGGTAATGGTGGAAAAGGTTGTGTCAGTTTTAGAAGAGAAAAATTTATCCCCAGGGGTGGACCGGATGGTGGAGACGGCGGCAGGGGAGGTCACGTTGTTTTAAAAACCTCTTCAGGCATGCGTACCCTGTACAGGTTCAGGCATAACAGATTTTTAAAGGCTAAAAACGGGGTTCACGGGCAGGGCAAAAATAAAACTGGAAAACAGGGGGATGACCTTGTCATAGAAATACCCGCTGGAACGATTGTCACCAATGCAGAAACAGGGCAGATTATTAAAGACTTTACCGAGGCAGGGGAAAGTCTAATAATCGCAACAGGGGGTAGAGGCGGACAGGGGAATGCCAAGTTCAAATCATCCAGGCACCGGTCCCCCAGATTTGCCCAGGACGGTGAACCCGGCGAAACGTTTATCCTGAAGTTTGAGCTTAAACTTCTGGCAGATGTCGGGATTGTCGGGCTTCCAAACGCAGGTAAATCGACTCTTATTTCCATGGTTTCATCGGCCCGGCCTAAAATTGGGAGCTATCCATTTACCACACTTACCCCCAATTTGGGAATGCTTTATGCAGAATTCGGAGAGCCTGTTGTGTTTGCGGACATACCTGGTTTGATAGAAGGTGCCCATACAGGAACAGGACTTGGGATCAGTTTTTTAAAGCATATTGAACGGACACGAATCCTTATCCATCTCATAGATGCATCAAATGTGGATATTACAGATTCTGGAACTGTTGATATTGAAAAAATACTTTCAGCATACAATACAGTCTGTACGGAACTTGCCAGGTACAGCAAAAAGCTGGAAGGTAAATATCAAATTGTTGTTTTAAACAAAATCGACCTTCCGCTGGCAAAGGAATCTGCTGAAATTTTTCAAAACACCATGGTCGACAAGAAAATTTTCTTAATTTCTGCTGCCACGCGGGAGGGGGTTGACGACTTAATCGCAGCAACAATAAAAGCCTTGGAATATGTTAATGAATAATGATCAGGCTTCATATTTTACCACGGCAAAGCGTGTTGTGATAAAGGCCGGAAGTGGTGTGCTCACCGAAAAAAACGGTTTAAATCTCAATGTAATAAAAGCGATTTCAAAACAGATTTCCATATTAATTGACAGGGGAATAGAGGTTATTCTGGTATCTTCCGGTGCAATGGCTTCAGGAACAAAAAAAATCGGCCTTTTGCAAAGACCCGTCGATATTCCTGGAAGGCAGGCAGTTGCCGCAGTGGGCCAGGCCGGTTTGATCATGGAATATGAGAAAAGCTTTAATATACACGGGAAAAAAGTCGCTCAGATACTTCTTACGCGGGAGGATCTTTCCAGCAGAAAAAGATACTTAAACGCAAGAAATACCTTGAACACACTTTTGTCATGGCAGGTTTTGCCGATTATAAATGAAAATGATACTGTGGCGATTGAGGAGATCAGATTTGGAGATAATGATAATCTTGCGGCTATGATATCCCTCCTGCTGGATGCAGATCTGTTGATAAGCCTGACGGATATTGACGGGCTTTATGACAGTGACCCCCGGTCAAATCCTGCTGCCCGATTGATTCCAGTTGTAAATAAAATTACCAGAAAAACAGAATTACTGGCGAGTGAGATCCCAGGGGCCCTGGGTGCAGGGGGAATGCTGAGTAAAATAAAAGCTGCAAAAAAGGTGACCAGCGCAGGGATTCCCATGGTAATTGTGAAAGGGGAAAAAGAAGATATTTTAATAAAACTTTTTTCCAAAGAAAAACATGGAACTTTTTTTACCCCAAAGGAAAAAAAACTTGCAAGCCGTAAAAGCTGGATAGCATATACAATAAAGCCCGGGGGTGTTATAAAGATTGATGACGGTGCAGCTGAAGCTATTCAAAAGAAGGGAAAAAGCCTGCTCCCATGCGGGATTATAGGTATTGAGGGAGATTTTGGAGTCGGAGCGGCTGTAAGGCTTCAGGCTGCAGGAAAAATATTGGGAACAGGTCTTGTTAATTACAGCGCATCTGATATCAGAAATATCATGGGCCGTAAAACCTGTGACATTCTCTACCCCACAGGGAGCAAACCTTATAACGAAGTTGTTCACAGGGATAATCTTGTTATAACCTCTGAATAGGAATA
>CAZNFB010000339.1:0-3060 GCA_964572105.1 uncultured Desulfobacteraceae bacterium | reverse complement strand
AGATGGGCCAAAAGACAAGCTATTTCGTTCAACTTATAAAATTTTCGTTCCTTAGATTGTAAAAGACCGGATTTATCATTATGAATCCGGTCTTTAAATGTCAGAGCTATTGCTGGGATTAAAGCTATAGGTCTTCGCCCATGACTTGATACTTTTTTTGCCCTGATTTACAACGGAAGGGTATCACTTCATACGCTATGAACTATAAGTCTGATTTATTCTTTGGGCAGATCAGGATTCTGTTTCGTCAGTATTTTATTCCATTCGTCCAGTTTTGTTTTAATTTTTTTAAATAATGAGCCAACGTTCCCTTTAATGGTGATTTTTTTAATAATGTCACCCTGGCCAATACTATTAACAATTTTTTGATCTTCATCAGTCACGACTGCACCGAAAACGGTGTGCATGCCGTCAAGGTGGGGGGTAGGGCCATGTGTGATAAAGAACTGACTGCCATTTGTTCCGGGTCCGGCATTGGCCATGGAAAGGATGCCTGCTCTGTTATGTTTCAGATCTTTTTTGCACTCATCTTCAAACTCATATCCGGGTCCACCCATTCCATCGCCCCGGGGACATCCGCCCTGAATCATAAAGTCTGGAATAACGCGATGAAATTGAAGACTATTATAGTATTCTCTTTTTGCAAGATTTGCAAAGTTACCACAGGTAACAGGGGTCTCATCTGCAAATAATGTTATATTGATAGTCCCTTTGCTGGTTTCCATAATTGCTGTTAAGTCAGGCATAATTTACTCCTTTGTTTTTAAAAAAATATGACCAAATCTAATTTTTGGTTTTTAATTGTTAAATATCAACTTGAAAGATTACGGTGATTATTCAGCTGATACGCATATATAGATGTTCAGACAATAAATTTCATAGGGCCAGATGTTAGAACTGAGCTATGGTGAAATTTAAAAAGCTCTGGCTGTTTGAGCGTAGCGAGTTTCAGAGGTTTTCAAATTTTATTATAGCTCGGTTTATTGCTGAAATTATTTATGTGACGGTCCATAGATTATTAGACAAATAATTTCACTGAGTTATCGATCTGGCCTTATGTCAAGTTTTAAAACAGGGTTATTCTTTGAACATCCATAGCTTCAGCACTTTTTAAACAGCCCATTATAATTTTTGTAGCAATAAATTGCAAGGGGCAGATATGTGCGGTGTTTGGGACAAATCTTCCCCACATATCATTTGAATCCTAATTTCCATACTATAAATTAGGATAAAAGCATGGGAGTCAGGATAGAATTAGCCTGTAAAGAGGCGGAACTTGACGAGCAGTGGTCATTTGTGAAGAAGAAGTCTAATCAACGATGGCTATGGTATGCAGTTGATCATGCGACTAACACGGTACTCGCCTATGCACTTGGCAAACGCAAAGATATTATATTCAAACAGCTAAAAACATTGCTTGATCCCTTTGGTATCAGCCGTTACTACACTGACGATTGGGGGGCTTACGACCGTTGCCTTGAGGCTGATAAGCATGAAGCCGGCAAGAGTAATACTCAAAAAATTGAACGAAAAAATTTAAACTTTAGTAAACATTGAACTTTCCAACCCAAAAATAGAAGTGTTTTTGGTTAATGTAATCGATATTATTTTTTTAAAAATTTTACGTTTTTTTTGCCTTGAAATTTCTCCCCCGGAATAATAATAAAAAAAACGGAGCCTGTCTTTGCACGTGACCGCCGTGCTCAAAGAGGCATTCAGCTGGGCAATGTTGATGATTTTCTTTTTTTCCGATAGCTTTTGTATCCGCACACAGTCAAGATCGATCATAAAATATTCATCATCTGCGCATAAAACATTGCTCGATTTAAAATCCCTTTGCCATATATTATAATCATGAATTTTTTTTAAAAATGAAGCCAGTTTTTTTAATGCGTCTCTTTTTTCCCGCCAGTCGGAAATAGAAGAGAGATATCCATTTAACAAAATTCCGTTCTCAACAAACTCAGATAAAAAAAAACTCCATCCAGGTGTTTTTAAATATCCTAATCCCTTTGGAACGGGTATTCCCATTATTTCCAGCTTTCTTGATATTTTCCAGCTTATAAGGGATCTGTCCCTGCTAAAAAATTTTTTACGGTTTCTTTTTACACATACCCCTTTAAATTCAACAACTTTTTTCCCTTTAAGAGGAACACCCTGCTTAATTGCAAGAAAAAAATCGTCCTCACCCCATTGAAATTCTCTTTTTTTAAACCCTTTAAATTTTTTACCTTTAACTATAAGAAATTCGCTGCTGTTCATGCAGCATCTGTTTGAACGGGAAGAGATTTTTCGTCTGCGGTGGCGGCCTGCTGCCGTTTCAACCTCTTTTATTGATACCGGTTTTTTAATACGTTTGTTATACTGATTTAAAAAAATATTCATCAAATCCATATAAGACCCATGAAAAGTAAGATTAAAAAATAATTTTCCCAGGTTATGAACTCGTAAAAACCGTGGGAGCCATGGGAGAAAATATATTTCCTGTACATCAATAAGGTGGGGGTTAAGGTTATGATCAATGATTAAATTTTCAGGATGAAAATCGGCAAAATAGATCCCCATGGAATGAAGCCAGGCAACATGTTTGCCAAGTTTTTCAATCTCTTTATCCGACTCCCCCCTAAACGGGAGACCGACTATCCTTTTAGTTAAAATAAAAAATTCAGGGGGATTAGCCCTGGGGTTTTCCCCTCTTAATATCGGTTCTGCCGCGTTTATGCCGAGACTGGAAAGTTTGAGCAGATTGCGCCATTCTGTCCATCGTCTCCAGGGAAGAATTTTGTGGCGGATACGATCTTTGTTTCTTGAAATAACACTTATTTTTAAAAAAAAATCATTCTCAGAAGTTCGGAGGTAATATACCCTGCGCCTCTTGTTTTCTTTGACAATATTAAGTTCTGTAATATTTTCAAAAAGGGTATTTATTGTAAAATCCGGGTATTTATCAGCAGGGTTAATATTAAATTTTAAAAGCTCGGTGCGCAGACTTTCAACCATGGCTAGAAACATTATTTCCTCAATGATCTGATTAAATTTTAAAAACTGTTTGAACATATT
>CAZNFB010000338.1:0-3070 GCA_964572105.1 uncultured Desulfobacteraceae bacterium | reverse complement strand
AGAATTATTATTATTAATAGGAGGAATGCAAAATGATAGGTTATGCAGATAAAGAGATGATCAGTTCAACAGAACTGCAGAAAAGTCTTAGTCTTATTTTAAACAAACTCAAAAACCACAGTCTTGAAAAAGTAGCTGTTTTACGAAACAATAAAATTGAAACGGTTATGATCAGCCGTGAAAGGTATGAAAAAATTCAGGAAGACCTGGAATTTCTCGAGCATATTGAAATTTACAACACGGTAAGTAAAAGAAAAACCACCCCAAAGTCTGATTATATATCTTTTGATGAGGTTTTGAAGCAGGCAGGAATGGATAAAGATGAACTACAGGGTTGAATTTCATCCAAAAGCTGCAAAAGAATTTTTTAAATTAGATGGCAGAGTTAAAAAACTTGTAGCAAAACAGATTGCTAAACTTGAAAAACATTCAGAAATTGGTCAACTTCTTGGAAACAAACAAGGACTGGACTTATCACAATTAAGAAAATTATATGTGGATAATAAAAGAGTCAGAATTGTTTATGAAGTGATTGATAAGGAAATTACTATTTTTATTTTTGCAATTGGAAATCGTGATGAAATGAAAGTTTATAAAGATGCTTTTGAAAGGAAAAGATCCTGATAATTAGAACAGGGGCAACCGTGGTCAAATTAATTTTCCGACTTAAACCTGAAGACCTTATTTACGATGGCTCTACACACAGGAAATACAAAATTTACCTCTGGCGTTACAATCTTCCTCCCATCTTTTATTTTTTTTATTCCGCACTCAGCAAAAGATATAAACCCAAGGAAGAAAACAGCACATTTGCAACCCAAACTGCTATTAACGGGGGGAGTATCTGCCCGTACCCAAGGGATACGCAAAAACTGTGAACAACCCAGTAAGCAAACGCTATTCCTATTCCAATGACAATCTTTGCAGGCATGGAGGCGTTTATCTTTTCCCCAAGTGCGACCCCTGTACCGATGAGGCACATGATAATACAGACAAAAGGAAAAGCTATTTTTCCATAAAGGTTAACCCTGTAGGTTGTTGCGTCATACCCCTCAGCTTCTATGTTATCTATGTATGAAAAAAGTTCAAAAAAACTGATCTCTTCTGGTTTTTGTACAAGGGCAGACAAATCATCAGGCAAAAAATCAAATTTTTCAGTTTTTTCATCATAAAGCATTATTTTATTTGTTTCTTTTTTTAAGTTTTGCTCCATGATTGTAAACAGAATCCATTTATCCCCTTTACAGATCCCTTTTTTTGCGTCTAATCTTTTGATTAGCGTAAAATTTCTATCAAATATTTGTCGGGTTAACCCTAAAATTATCTGATTAACAGGATCATATGATCTGATATGGGTGATTGAATTAGTCCCCTTGATCCAGATATTTTTTTTATTTGTTGCAAAGTCCGTTTTTTTTTTCACATCTTTTCGCCATATTCCAATAGATTTATCCATGGTGGCAGGAACCACCAGTTCTGATAGAAAAAAAAGAGCGACTGCAAAAAAAATTCCTAAAATGAAAACCGGGCGAAAAAGATGAAAAAGACTAATACCACTACTTTTTAGGGCCAATATTTCATTATTTCTCACCATGAGGCAAAAAGTTATCAAAACCGCCATGAGCACACACACCGGTGATATTTGCATTACAATATAGGGTATTTTGAAAGTGAAAAATATAATGCATTTTATAACCGCAACCTTTGCGTCAATGAAATTATCTATTTTTTCAAAAAAATCGACAGCAAGATAAATGCTGACAACAACAGACATTACTATTCCAAAAAATTTTATAATTTCGGTTGCTAAATATCGGTAAATTATCGGCATGGAAGATATTATAGACTATTTTGATGCTTTCATTAAAAGGAATACCCCGGCACAGCCTATTGCAATATTGGGAATCCACATTCCCAATACCGGGGGGTAAAAACCTGTCTCTCCAAAAATAAATCCTGCAGATAAAAGAATGTAATAAGCAAGCAGAGAAATAAGGCCTGCACCCAACGCGAAGGACTTTTTCCCGGAGCCTGTATTAATGCCCAGGGGCATGGCAATCAATCCAAGTGCCAGGCATGAAAAAGGTATGGAAAATTTTTTGTGAAACTCAAGCAGCCCCTTGTAATAGTCTGTATCCTTTATTGTTGAAGATTTTATTTTTTTTCTCAGTTCTGCAAGGGTCATCTCTTTTTCTTTTTTAGTTATTTTTTTTGCCTTATCAAGGGCTCCTTTTAAATCAAACTTCATGTCATATGTATCAAAATTTACAGAATGAATCGACTGTTTATCTATATTCACCTGGTTTATTGAACCATTATGGAGGCGAAGATGAAAAGCATATTTTTCCCTGTCACAAAAAAAAACCCCCTTTGGAGCAACAATGGTACTTGCCGCATCAGGATTCCTCTGGTCATTGATAAAGACGTTCGTAAAAAGATTTTTTTTATGATCTATTTTATTCACATAGAGGATAACATCTTTAAAATTATCATTAAAGACTCTTTCTTTAAAAGCCACATTAAGGAAGGAAGAAGCCGCTTCGTAGGTTATCTTTTTATAAGATATTCTGCCCCAGGGAACAGCATATATTGTTATAAAAACTGTTATAATGGACCCCACCATGCAAAAAAGTAGAACAGGGGGAACAATTTGATAGATGCTGATTCCAAATGCTTTGCATGCAATGATCTCATTGTCTCCGTCGATGCGGATAAAAGTAACAAGAACTGCTGTCATTATCGATATGGGAATCACAAATTCCAGAAAACGGGGGATTGTATAAAAGAGGAGCAATAGAACAGTATCAAGCCCTATATTATAATTTACAACCATATTGGTAATATCCAATATTTTTGTCATTAAAAATAGAGCCAGAAAAAACAAAAGACTGACAACAAAGGGGAAGAACATCTGTAAAAAAATATACCTGTTAATGATGGTATTTATTTTCATGGAAAGTGCCAGTCGATAATATGTTGATAAATTCTTAGGAACGGAGATGAAATAAGTTGAACGAAGTAGATGGGTCAAAAGACAAGCTATTTTGTTCAACTTATAAAATTTTTGTTC
>CAZNFB010000337.1:0-3072 GCA_964572105.1 uncultured Desulfobacteraceae bacterium | reverse complement strand
GGCCAAAATCCTGCGCTATTTCTGCTCAACTTATTTCATCTCCGTTCCTAATTAATTTTAAGAAAAGGACACCTTTATAATATGTTAAAAAAAATACTATTAAAATCTGTTCTGGCTAGCTTAATATCTTTAACCATATTCGTACTCCCTGTCCTGGCAGATGGTCTGCCAACATACTCTGAGCTTAAAAAGACGCTCACAGATGTTGTAAAAGAAGAAAATGGTGGATTTGGGCTGAATATGTGGGCAACCATAGTTAACAGGGATGGAGTTGTAAAGGCTGTTGTCTTTTCAGGTGATAACAGGGGAGAACAATGGCCTGGAAGCCGTGTTATTTCCGCTCAAAAAGCAAATACAGCAAATGCTTTCAGTCTTCCCGGTCTTGCATTATCAACGGCAAATCTTTTTTATGCTGTCCAGCCAGGCGGCAGTCTTTATGGCCTGCAGCACAGCAATCCAGTTGATACAAAAATAGCATACCAGGGACTGTCAAAAAAAATCGGTACAAAAAATGATCCCATGGTGGGCTGTAAAATCGGAGGAGTCAATGTGTTTGGCGGAGGATTACCTCTTTATACCAGAACTGGCAAGCTTATAGGGGCAATAGGCGTCAGCGGAGACAGTTCCTGCGCAGATCATAATATTGCATGGAAAGTCCGTTACAAACTCAACAGAGATTATGTTCCTGCAGGAGTTAGCCCAACAAACGATGACAATATTGTAAATGATATGGTTGACAAAACCAGCAAAAGCGGATGGGGACATCCCGTATGTTCACCAGATGCGGCTGAAATTGCAGGCAAATTAGCTGAAACCCATCCAATTAGTTCTAATAAATAACTTTGGCAGCAAAAAAGCCGTAACTATTCAGCTAATATGTACGGCAGCAGGTATAATCTGAATTAATATGTAGAATAAGGGGTATCTATTATCATGGAAAATGAAAATGTACAGCTTGGATGTTCTCCCGGCCAGTCCACTGACGCAGCACGCCAGGAGCATTCAGTTCAACAAACTTTGAATAAAATAAAAAATAAATATGTAGTAATGAGCGGCAAAGGGGGCGTGGGCAAAACAAGCGTATCTGTTAATCTTGCCATGGCTCTTTCAAAATCCGGCTATAAAGTTGGACTTATGGATGTGGATCTCCACGGGCCTGATATCCCGCGAATGTTAGGGTTAAACGGTATGATGGAGTTAAATGCGAACCAGAAATTAAAACCGATAAGCTATTCTAAAAATTTAAAAGCAGTATCTATAGAATCCCTTACCCCTGATAAAGACAATGCAATTATATGGCGTGGGCCCGTCAAACATTCTGCAATAACTCAGTTTATTGGCGATGTTGACTGGGGCGAACTCGACTTTCTGATTATTGATGCCCCTCCCGGCACAGGGGATGAACCACTCACAGTGGCCCAGACGGTTCCCGACGCAAAGGCTATTATTGTAACCACACCCCAGGAAATTTCCCTGGCCGATGTAAGAAAATCGATCAATTTTTGCAAAATAGTAAAAATGGATATCGTGGGAATTATTGAGAATATGAGCGGTGCCACCTGCCCCCATTGCGGTGAAGTCCTTGAACTTTTTGGTTCAGGAGGCGGAGAAAAAACAGCAGCGGATACCGAACTCAAATTTCTTGGAAGAATTCCCTTTGACCATAATATTGTCTCTTCAGCAGATGCTGGGATATCTTTTATGGATAACCATGCCGATTCCCAGGCGGCAAAGGTTTTCGCTGATATAGCATCAAAAATAGCAGAATAGGGCTGATTAAGACATATAAACTTCCACAGGATGTTTTACAATAATCTCTTCCTGTGCTTTTGAAACAAAATCTGAAATTTGTATTATGCAGGCAGGGCAGCCGGAAGCAACAATACCGCATCCGGTTGCCCTTATATCTCTCTGTTTTTCAACACCTATCCTGCTGGACAAACTATAATTTCTTAAATTAAAACTCCCCCCGAATCCACAACATCTGTCGGCATTTTCCATCTCCTTTAATATGTAATTTTTATTTGCGCATATTACCTTTCTCGGCTCTTTTGCAATGCCCAGGGATTTTTTAAGATGACACGGGTCATGGTAGGTTACTATAACAGGTTCTTTATCCTCTTTTTTAATCTCTTTTAATTCCCCCTTTAAAACAAGAAACTGATTAATATCGATGGTTTTTTCTGCAAAACCCACAACCCTCTCCGAATTTATTCTGGAATCTTTTGCCATCATCGGCCAGATTTTTTTAATAGCAAAGGTACAGGTCGCGCAGGATGTAACAAGGTAATCAAATTTCAGAGATTCAAATTTTGCGAGATTATATTGGACAAGCCTGTTAAAGGTAACCCTGTCTCCTGCCATAATAGCAGGAAAACCACAGCAGCCTTCCCTGTCAGAAGAGACAACTTTGACATTATTAAAAATTAAAGCATCCATGGAAGCCCTTGCAATACCAGGGAGAAGCTTTCTAATAACGCACCCTGAAAAAAATGCAACTTTGAGCTCTTTTTGCTGATTATATGGAGCAAATGTTTTTGAAAAAACCGATCTATTCTGTTCAGAACTTGGGTTTAAAGGCTCTGCTTTATCATATTTTTGTGAATTTGCCAGTGGGAAAAAATGCCGATCTCTAAAAAAAGGGAAAAATTGCCTGACACAGAATGTACCCGACTGATTCCCAGCCGGTTTCATGAATAATTTTTGAATCAGGGAAACAGATTTAATGAAATAATCGAATCGCCGGGGATATGACAGACCCCACCTTAAAATTATTTTTTTTACCATGGAAAGACCTGTGAAATCCGTGATGGCCACGCGGGATTTAATAAATATTTCAAGGACATTTACATTTCTGGGGCAATTAACAACGCATGATCCGCAGGAAAGGCAGCGATCCAGACGTTTTAAAACAGACTCCGGGTTTTTAAGTATTTCCTGTTCCAATCCTTCTAAAAGGGTCAGTTTTCCCCTGGCCACATCAGATTCGAGTCCTGTTTGTGCATATACGGGACAAACAGCCTGGCAGCTGCCGCAGCGTTTGCAGGTCCCTGCATCATCCCTTATTTCTCT
>CAZNFB010000336.1:0-3099 GCA_964572105.1 uncultured Desulfobacteraceae bacterium | reverse complement strand
AGTGTCCGGTTAGAAAATTGCAAGAAAGAAAATACGGAAAGTTTAATTGTTGAGGCGCCTGGCTGGCAAGGCGCGAAAATGCAGGAATATCAAAATATTTCTGCGCTTTCGGAACGCAGCCAGGCGGGATGCATCGGCGCTTAAAATGCAAAGTTATTTTTACAATTGATAGTCGATCACAACAGGCTCACGCACAATAAGGTCAATGGCGTCCATAGCTGTTTTTGCAGCTTCAGGAAATGTCTCCGAAAGTGCCCCTATATGCCTTAAATTATCTGCTGTTCTTAAAATCAGCATGGCAAGATTTCCTTCCTGCATTTTGGATATTAAAAGAACATCTTCCCAGGATTTTCCCATGGCCCAATGATATATAGCAACCGCCGGAAGCAGAAAAAGAGCTCTGGTAGCAAATTTTCGTTCTGTCATCTCTTTTGTAAAATGAACAAGATTATTATTTACAATATCAAAGGCCTCCAAAAGGTTTTCAGGGATCAAATCATCTTTTATCGCCTCGTTAAACTCCCTTTCATTAACAAATGATGCAAAAATTGCAGCAAGAAGGGGAGAGTCAGATTGGGGCAATATATTTAACCTGAAACATTCGGCTATCATCAAAGGCTGATCAACCCTCAATTTTGAAGCCCATATTCCATCTTCTGTCAATTTACCGGTTTTTTCAGCATACCTCTTATGTATCAGAAAATCGAGGTGCCTTGTAAAATCTTTATCCAGATTCTTATACCCGTATTGTGCTTTTTCAGAATCAGACTTTTTTTTCCTTGACCTTTTAATCAGCCAGGATAAAAAGGATCTTTGTAAAAGCGCTTCTATCTGTTTTGGCTCATGGGACAAAAGAAGGTTTAAAATCATGGAAAAATCGATTCTGATCTGGCTTAAAACATCCGACGGGTGAGCTGATACAAGTTTTGCCACAAGATTTATATTCATAAATTTTCCGGGAACATTAACAGCAAACCCTATATTATCCATTCCTCTTCTTCCAGCTCTTCCTGTCATCTGGTGAAATTCAGTGGGATTAAGGGGGATAAAGTCCTTTCCATTGAACCTGTCTGAATTAAATATGAGAATAGACCTGGCAGGAAAATTAACACCTGCCGCCACCGTTGATGTGGCAAACACAGCTTCAAGAAGCCCTTTTGTCATGAGAGCTTCCAAAACTATCTTCCACAGGGGAAGCTGTCCGCTGTGGTGGGCGCCCACCCCTCTGTTTTTAAGGTACTTCATCTGCCGGTGCCCTGCGATATGCTTTTGCCTTGATATTATTTCATCTATTTCCCCGGACAAAAACTCTCTTTTTTCTTTTGATAAAGTTTCTGTGCACCGGGTAAGGGCATTATCGCAATCCGCCCGGGATTTAAGAAAAAATATCGCGGGAAGAAGATCATACTCCCTTAAAACCTTTATAATCTCCCCAAAAGGGGGAAGCTTATAGGCTGGAGCCAGCAATGGAGGATGTTTGCTCTCCATATAGGTCAGAACCTTTTTATGAAGCTTTGCCTTTGCCCTGCTTCCGGCCAAAAGAGGATAAAGTTTCCCTGAAGGATGAAAAAAAAGCGGCACCAAAGGAACAGGCCTTTGGGTCTCTTCTATAATAAAACATTCCTTTGAACGTATCGACTTTAACCACCTGGCTATATGTCTGCCGTTTCCGATTGTAGCAGAAAGAAGAAGAAGAGAAACTCTGGTTGGGAGATATATCATTATCTCTTCCCATACAACACCCCTTTCAGGGTCCCCCAGAAAATGAGCTTCGTCTAAAATTACCAGTTCCGTGTTCAGACTTTCGCCATGGTGCATGGCATCGTAAAGCTGGTTTCGCAAAATTTCAGTGGTTCCGGTAATTAACGGGGCATCCTGATTCTCTTTTCTGTCCCCTGTTAATATTCCGACATTTTCAGCCCCAAAACTGTTTGAAAATTCAATATACTTGGCATTTGTCAAAGCTTTTAAGGGAGACGCATACCAGATCCTGCCCCCTTCGGCCAATACTCTTTTAATGGCCTGTTCTGCTATCCAGGTTTTCCCTGCACCCGTGGGGGCGGTAACAAGACAATCCGATGTTTCAATGGCTAAAACAGCCTCTACCTGAAAAGGATCCGGTTTAAACCTGCTTTTTTCAGGGACACCTATTTGCGCAAAAACTTTTTTTAAAGAAGGATCAGCCCCTGGCTTAATCTGCGTAACAATAGGGTTCTGCTTTGCTTTTGGTTTTTTTTTCATCTGCCCTTTATAATAGGCAGGCCGTTTTTTATGATTCTCCATAAAGTTTTGCAATAATACCATAAATGATTGTTTTTGAAGATAACTCAAGATCAAAGGGAGAAATACCATCACGATCAGCTTCTATTAAAGCTTCATCAAAGGGTAAAAAACCGAGGAATGAAAAATCTGGTAAATTGTTCCTTAAAAAATCCTCATCTTTTTTACTCCGTATCTTGTTTCCCACTATTCCAATATTTTTAAGACCTATTCCCTGGGCAAGTTTTTTTATATTATTTGCGGTTTCAATACTTCGACGCCCCGGCTCCACCACCACAATCAGCTTATTCACCGCAGTTGCAGTTGCACGGCCCAAATGCTCTATACCTGCTTCCATATCCATAACCACAACATCATCCCGTGAAAGAACAAGGTGGGTTATAAGAGCGCGCAGCAGGGTGCTTGCAGGGCAAAGGCAGCCTCCCCCCCCTTTTTTTACAGTTCCCAGGCGCATCAGTTTAATCTGCTCAAATTTTGCAGAAAAATTGTCCGGGATATCATCCACCTTCGGATTAAGCTTGAAAAACCCCCCCGTGGTACCAGGCTTTGCTTCGGTTCTTTCATAAATAAGGTCTCTCATTTCAGAGATGGGTATTATTTTATCGGGATCAGGAATACCTGTTGCGGCAGCAAGATTCGCATCAGGATCTGCATCAACCGCCAGAACATACTTTCCCTGTTCATTTAACGCCCTTATTAAAAGCGCAGAAAAAGTCGTTTTACCAACCCCCCCCTTACCGCTGACTGCTATTTTCATTTACATATCCTTAGGAACGGAGATGAAATAAGTTGAGCAGAAATAGCGCAGGATTTTGGCCC
>CAZNFB010000335.1:0-3107 GCA_964572105.1 uncultured Desulfobacteraceae bacterium | reverse complement strand
GGAAAAAACAATTAAACTTTCCGTATTTTCTTTCTTGCAATTTTCTAACCGGACAATACTGTAAAACTTGTGAGACAAATTAGTAATTACGGTGTCTATTATGTTCAATCTTAAGGGTAAAACAGTCCTTGTGGTGGATGACAGCCTCACCATCCGGATGCAGGTAAAGGATATGCTTGCAGCGGAAGGATACAGGGTTATGCTGGCCAAAGACGGTGAGGCATGTCTTGATATTTTAAAAGAGAGCATCCCTGATATAATTCTGCTGGATATAGTTATGCCCGGGATAAACGGCCTGGAGGTCTGCAAAATTATAAAGGGGAATGATCAGTTAAAAGATATACCGATTTTGATGCTTACACATGTTTCTGATGCTGCCAACAAAATTGCCGGACTAAAGGCGGGGGCCGATGATTATGTGACAAAACCCTTTTCCATTGAAGAACTCAATGTCAGAATATCCAGCATTTTACAAACCAGGACCCTTCAGAAAGAGCTTATAAATGCCAGGGAAGTGGCAGAAGCTTCTGCGCAGGCTAAAGCTAGTTTTTTGGCTAACATGTCCCATGAAATCAGGACTCCCATGAACGGAGTCATAGGTTTTACTGATCTGCTTCTTGAAACAGAGGTAAATGAGGATCAGCGGACGTACCTGGAGACCATTAAGCGGAGCGGTGATTTACTCCTTGCAATAATAAATGATATTCTGGAATTTTCCAAACTGGAGTCTGGAGAGATCATCTTTGAAGAGATAAAATTACATCTTTGCCAAGTCATGGAAGATGTTATCAATCTGATAAAACCGAAACTTTATGGAAAATCTGTGAAGATTTCATATAAAATGGAGCCGGATGTACCTCTGTTTGTAATGGGAGATCCCCACAGGCTTCGCCAGATATTGCTCAATATATTAGGAAATGCTGCAAAATTTACGGAAAAGGGGGGGATAACGGCAAAAGTCAGTATTAAGGATAAAAAGGATAACCTTGTTTTGCTCCATTTTGAGTTAAGGGATACAGGCATCGGTATTTCCAAAGATAAAGTTGAGTCGATTTTTAATCTTTTTACCCAGGCTGATTCATCCACCACCAGAAGATTTGGAGGAACCGGGCTGGGCCTTTCAATCACCCGAAAAATAGCCAGAAAGATGGGGGGAGATTGCTGGGTGGAAAGTGAAATCGGCAAGGGGAGTATTTTCCATGTGACCGGATGGCTTGGAATTGCAGATGCTCCAGGTAACCTGAAAGAAACGGAAAGGCCCTGTGATGCCCTGGAAAAAATGGAAATTCCATGGAGTGCGTCTATTCTTTTGGTTGAAGATAATTTTGTAAACCAGCAGCTTGCAAAAAAGATTATGGAAAAAATGGGTCACAGGGTGAATGTGGCAGATAATGGGAAGATTGCATTGGAAATGTATTTGCAGCAAGCTGATGAAAAAAGAGGAAAAGAGTCTGATAGTTTTTTTTATGACATTATCTTTATGGATATGCAAATGCCTGAGATGGATGGGGTAGAAGCGACAAAAGAGATCAGAAAATTAGAAGAGCTGGGCCGGCGAAGATTGAAGCGGATTCCCATCATAGCAATGACGGCAAACGTCCTGGACCAATACCGGAAGGAGTGCTTTACCGCTGGAATGGATGATTTTATCACAAAGCCGATTAAGCGGGAAGTCATTGCCGAAGCCATCTGTAAATCCTATGAAATGTTACATGAATAATTTTACGCCACCACCGGTAAAAGCCTTAATCTCCGTTTTTATTTAGTAAAAAATTTTAATGCTGCAGGCTCAAGCTCTTCGTTCATCCTTCCTGAACGGAATTCTTCCATATCAAGACATACATATTTATAACCTGTGGATTTTAAATATTGAACTATTTTTGCATTTAAGGACTGATCCTTCTTAAGGAGGTGGATCTCTTCTGTTCCAGCTTCAATGCGCGCCAGAGAGCCGTGGTGCCTTACTCTTATTTCCCGCAATCCAAGCTCATAAAGATAATTTTCAGAATCTTCAACCTGTTTCAGTCCTTTTTTTGTAATTTTGGTATAATAGGGAAATCTGCTGGCCAGGCAGGCATTTGATGGTTTGTCCCATGTGGAAAGATTAAGCTCTTTGGAAAGAGCACGAATCTCTTTTTTGTTCAGCCCAGCTTCTTCAAGGGGGCTGTGTATTCCAAGCATTATTATCCCTTTTTTCCCTGGCCTGAAATCTGATAAATCATCAATATTCCCTCCATCAAACAGAGTGTTGATATCCTTTTTTTCAGCCTCATGGATAATCTTTGAAAAAATTTCTGTTTTGCAAAAAAAACATCTGTCTGGTGGATTTTTTGTAAAAATCCCGGATTCCATTTCATTAAAATCGATGATTATATGTTCAGCTCCGATGGTTGCGGCTGCCTCTTTGGCCTCTTTAAGTTCACGTTTGGCAAAAATGTTTGACCTGGCAGTAAAGGCTGTTACATTTTCACCTAACAGATCAAAGGCCACCTTTAAAAGAAGGGTACTGTCCACCCCGCCTGAAAAGGCTATGGCAGCTCTTTTTGTTTTTTTTATTATATTTTCAAGTGTTAAATATTTGTCCTTAAGCTGTTTATTCATTGGGTTTTTTTTATTCGTTAAAATATTGAACCTGATAGGTTAATATTTCGATTCCAGGGCTATTCCATGCATCCTGGGGAAGACCGGCTTTTAAGCAAAGGTGTGAAAGAAATTCTTCAGGGCTGGGAAGCTGTTCCCATACCTGGGGTAAAAAAGTGGCGCTTGCCCTCCCTTTTTGAAGAATAACTCCGTCTATGTTTACTCGCAGATTGTCAATAAGATCCTGACCGTCTTTATAGTCCATGGGTACAGGTTTTGTTAGTATGCTGATCTCCATATCTATATTCTTTAGTTCATCTTTTTTTACTCCGGGAAATCTTGGATCATGAAATGCCGCATTAATGGCGTTGCGCTTAACGCCATCCTTTATGGTTTCAGATGCCATGATGTTTCCCATGCAGCCCCTGAGCTGCCCGTTTAAGTGGAGAGTGACGAATGTACCGCTATTGGTTTGAAATATTTTATCCTTTAAAATATCTTCATTTTTTTCATTATTTATATTTGGG
>CAZNFB010000334.1:0-3118 GCA_964572105.1 uncultured Desulfobacteraceae bacterium | reverse complement strand
CTAAGAAATTCTACGAAATTTATTAAATACGCTACAAAAACAATTAAACTCCCCTACCGCAAGATTCTAACCGGACACTGCTGAGTGAAATCATTTATATGAAAATCTATTACCCCAAAAGATATGTACATGCAATAACCGCAAAAAGAACACCGGCTGTATCAGCTGTAATTGCAGTTATCATGGCATGACGTATTTTTTTAATCTGCACTGCGCCAAAGTAAACTGCAAGTACATAAAATGTTGTTTCTGTTGAGCCTTGAAGGGTACTTACAAGATATCCTGTGTAGCTGTCAGGGCCCGTTGCAGGATCATTGATAACAGATGCCAGTATTCCATAGGCCCCGGAACCTGATAATGGCCGTAAAAGAGCCATGGGAAGAGCTTCAGGGGGAAGGTTAAACATATTTGTCCATTTTCCTAAAAATCCGGTTATGACCTCCATGGCTCCGCTTGCGCGAAACATTCCCACGCCCACTAAAATTGCCACGAGAAAGGGAATAATTTTTAAAGCAACATTAAACCCCTCTTTTGCCCCTTCAATAAATACTTCATAAATCCGTATTTTTTTAATAATTCCAAATATAAGAAAGCCCACCACGAGTCCGGGAATAATCCATGGAGAAGCGGCTTTGCCGAAAAAAACAGCACAGGGAACAATAGCTGCGAGTGCCGCCAGAGCCATTATACTTATCCATAAAGGATAAGAAGTATCCGGCTGAAGCATATTTGCTTCCGGGTCAGGAGTATCTTTTTCTGCTGAATTATTTCCGGTTTTTTCAATATCCGGGGCTGGAAAAAAATGTCTGTACAATTTTGCTGCCAAAATGGCTGTAAGGGTTGAGCCTATGGTGGCAAACAGGGTGGTCGGTAAAATTCCAGCAGGGTCGGATGAGCCGGCAGAGGCCCTAAGGGCTATTACCCCTGTGGGGAGCAGAGTTACACTTGATGTATTGATCGCTATAAAAAGGACCATGGAATCGGTTGCTGTCCCCTTTTCCTTGTTTAGTTTATCAAGCTCCTGCATGGCCTTTATGCCAAAAGGGGTTGCCGCATTTCCAAGGCCCAGGGCATTGGCAGATAAATTTAAAATCATGGCTCCCATTGCAGGGTGATCAGGAGGGATATCCGGAAACAGACGTATCATTAAAGGGCGTATAAGCCTGGCCAGAAATGTCAGCATTCCCCCTTCCTCAGCAATTTTCATTAGACCGAGAAATAAAGCCATTACTCCCACAAGACCCAGGGCAAGTTCCACAGAACCTGTTGCAGATTCTATTATTGCCTGGGACAAAATTGCCATGGGGGAGTCCTCTCCAGCAACAGGCGAATATGCTATTTGCCGCCATCCTGCAAAAAAGAACGAAATAAGGGTAAGAGCAAGAAATATAATATTCATAAATAAAAAAGTTATATATAATGTATGTAGTGTCGCACAGTTAAATTATAATTATTCCTAAAGATCTTGATTTTTCATATCAATTCATAATGAAAAGTACAATAAAAAGTGTAATTATTTATCTGTCCCCCAGATTCATAACTCAGTGTTAAAATATAATGAATCGTATTTGTTTTGTTTTATTCAAAAAACTGCTATAAATTTTTGCATATAATTGCCCGGCTCAATGCGTTGCTGAAATTAAAACTAACCCCGGTTTGTAACAGCCTGTCGTTTATCATGGAGTTAAGAAATGGATTTAATTAACAACAGAATTCAAAAAAATGTAAAAAAGATACATCTCATTGCAGTATGTGGAACAGCTATGGGTGCCCTTGCCTGTATGCTGAGTGATTTAGGTTTTGCCGTTACAGGTTCGGATAAAAATGTCTATCCTCCCATGAGCCTTTTTTTAGAAAAAAAGGGGATAGTCCTTTTTGATGGTTTCGATAAAAAGAATCTTGAATATTCTCCAGATCTTGTTGTTGTGGGAAACGCTGTATCCAGGGACAATTCTGAAGTTAAAGCGATGCTCGAAATGGGGATCGATTATTGTTCCATGCCCCAGGGAGTAAACAGATTTATCTGTTCAGGAAAAAAGAGACTTGTGGTTGCAGGAACCCATGGAAAGACCACCACCTCCGCTATTTTGGCCACGATTCTCCACCAGGCAGGCAAAGAGAATGAAAAATGGGATCCTTCATTTGTCATAGGAGGAATTTTAAAAAAATTCGGACAGAATTACAGGCTTGGAAAAGGGGAATATGTTGTTTTAGAGGGTGATGAATATGATACAGCTTTTTTTGATAAGGGAGCAAAATTTTTTCATTATGCGCCTTTTTTGGCGATCCTTTTAAATGTGGAGTTTGACCATGCTGATATATTCCGGGATCTGGATCATGTAAAAAATACTTTTAAAGTTTTTTTGTCAGGGATTTTAAAAGAAAACCTTTTATGTGCCTTTGATGATGATGAGATTATTGCAGAGATAATCGATTCAGCACAATGTTCTGTGGAAAGATATGGTGAAAAAAAAAATTCACCATGGTATATTGCTGATATTTTAACTGATGTTTTGGATTCAAATTCAGCAAATACTCCATGGACATTTTTTACTGTATTTAAAAAGGGTGAGATTTTTGGTAATTTTAAAACAAGAATGCTTGGAAAGCATAATCTTATAAATGGGCTTGCTGCAATAGCTGCGGCAGATAAAATAAAAATACCTTTGCACCTTATACAAAAAGGGATTGAAACCTTTGAAGGCGTAAAAAGGCGTCAGGAGGTAAGGGGTATAAAAAACGGAGTTATGGTGATGGACGATTTTGCTCATCACCCCACAGCAGTAAAAGAGACTATAAAGGCCGTAAAACCTTTATGCCCGGAAAACAGACTCATTGTGGTCTTTGAACCAAGAACCAACACAAGCATGCGGCGGATATTTCAGGATATTTATCCGGTAAGCTTTGACAAGGCAGACCTTATATATATCAGGGAACCCTCTTTGCTTGCAAAAATTCCTTTTTCCCAGCGTTTTTCATCCAGACAACTTGTTGCTGATTTAAAAAAGAATCAATATAAAGCCTGTTATTTTGAAAATACCGAAAGCATCATAGATCATGTGGTGAGCAAAGCCCTGCCCGGTGATATTGTTCTGGTGATGTCAAATGGCGGGTTTGA
>CAZNFB010000333.1:0-3130 GCA_964572105.1 uncultured Desulfobacteraceae bacterium | reverse complement strand
CACTTTCAACTGTAACATACCCATTATGGGCGGTGGCGATATGTTTAACAATGGAAAGCCCAAGCCCTGTTCCGCCAAGGCTTCTGCTCCTTGCCTTATCAACACGATAGAACCTTTCAAAAATTCTAGGCAAATGATTTTTGGGAATACCGGTTCCATGATCCTGAACGCTTATTAATAACTCATCCCCTTGAATCAGAGCTGTTACCTGGATTACTGTTTTTTCTTTACTGTATTTTACAGCATTATCAAGAAGGTTCACCAGAGCCTGTTCAATAAGATGCTTATCGATTTTTACAATGACCCGATCATCAACAAAAAGCTCAACAGTTATTTTTTTTGCAGCTGCTTTTGCCTGAACAATCTGGAGCGCTGTTTCAATCAGGGTTTTTAGATTTATTTCTTCAGGGGAAATACCATTTTCTTCATCCCTGTTTTCAATTCTGGCAAGGGTGAGCAAATCTTCTAAAATAAAATAAAGGCGGTCAACATGCTTTAAAATAATTTTAAGAAATCTTTTCTTGTCCTCTGTGCTTTCATCATCCATATCAGAAAGTGTTTCAACAAATCCTTTAATCGCTGTAAGGGGAGTTCTTATTTCGTGGGAAACATTTGCTACAAAATCTTTTCGAATATTTTCAAGATTTCTGATTTTACTTACATCATTTAAAACAAGAAGAGTTCCGATACGTTCATCTGAAGCATTACAAAGAGAGGCGCTTAAGCAGTTTATAATTCTGTTACCAAGATTATATATGATAAAATCACCCTCTTTTGGAGAATCACTTTGGGCTGCTTTTTTTATAAATTTATTAAACTCTGCATCTCTTATTACTTCCTGTATGCTATTCCCCTTTACTTTTGCCCTGGGGACTTTTAAGATTTCAATGGCAGACTGATTAATATTTAGAACAATTTCATCGGAATCTATGGCAACAACCCCTTCAGACATGCTTGACAAAACTGCTTCATATTCATTTTTTTGATTTTTAACGGTGGCAATCCGTTCTTCAAGCTCAACTGCCATTTTGTTCATCAACTCAGCAAGCCCTGCAAATTCCAGAATAAAAGGCTCATGGAGCCTATGCCCCAAATCACCTGATGCAAACCTGGTTGCTCCTTTTTTCATCTCTTCAATGGGTTTACTGATCCATTTTGAAACAAAAAAGCTTAATACTGACGCAAACAATGCAACAAAAAATCCAACCATCATAATGCGAGCCTGAATTTTATCAATGGTCTGGTTTATTGATGTTATGGGAAGGGAAACACGTAACAGGGCAAGGGTTGAGTTTTTCAAACAAAGGGGGATGGCCACATACATCATTCGTATTTTTAAAGTTTCACTTTTTCTTATGGATGACCCGATATCACCACCTAAGGCTGTTAAAATTTCAGGACGGTTTAGATGATTGTCCATAATCTTAGGATCTTCTTCTGAATCTCCGGCAACATTACCTTCAGGAAGAATAACCGTAACACGGGTTTCTGAAGATTTCCCTGCTTTTTTACACAGGCGATCAAGGTTTTTTGAATCTAAAGGTGTCAAAAAGGGGATGATCTGATTTTCCAAAAGCGTGGCACGTATAATAAGATCTTCTTTTATTTTATCGAGCAAAAAATTTTCCGTAAACCTGGATAAATATAATGATACAGCAAGCAAAGAAACAATAATGATAATCAAATAGGAGGGATAAATCTGCCAGATGAGTTTTAATTTTTTATTCATATGTCATTTCCCCACAAATCTATAACCAACACTCCTCACCGTTTCAACATATTTCCCGAAAGGACCAAGTTTTTTCCGCAGGCCTGCAATTTGTACATCTACGCTTCTATCAGTAACTGCATACTCTTTTCCCCTTACTCCATCTACGATCTGGTTTCTGGTAAAAACCCATCCCGGATTTGCAGCAAGAAATTTTAAAATCTGGAACTCTGTAAAAGTAAGATCAATTGTTTTATCTTCGATTGTTACTTCTCTTCTGCCGGAATCGATCATAAGTTCGTGTATTCTCATGACAGAATCTTTATGTTCCAAAGGGTTCTCTTTTCTTCTTAAAACTGCTTTTACCCTTGCAACAAGAACACGCGGCGAAAAAGGCTTGGTAATATAATCATCCGCACCAATTTCAAGGCCTGTAACAATATCTGCCTCTTCCCCCTTTGCAGTCAGCATAATCACAGGAATTTGTTCTGTGCGGCTGTTTTTTTTAAGGATTTTTGCAACCTCCAAACCATCAATTCCAGGCAACATCAAATCAAGAAGTATAAGATCAAAACTCAGCAACGCAACTCTATTCAATGCATCTTCACCGGACCCTGAACAGACAATTTTAAAACCATCCCTGCTTAAATTATATCTGACAAGTTCCTGAATATCCTCTTCATCATCAACCACAAGTATTTTTTTTGTCATGATTTTAATCCATGTCGTACAATTTCACCCTCAACAAGATAAATAACTTCTTCCGCAATATTGGTTGCATGATCGGCTAATCTCTCCAGATGTCTTGAAACAAGTAAAAGATTTATAAGATATCCAACACTATCTGTATGAAAGGTTATTGCGTCTTTTATTTTGTCATAGGCCTTTTTTTGTATAAAGTCGACTTCATCATCTAATGCAAGGACTTTCATAGCGAGATCAAGATCAAGATTAACAAAAGAATCAAGACTCATTTTGAGCATATTCCGGGCTTTTTCCACCATTCCTGAATAATCAAAAACAAAATCAGGTTTTTTTTGCCTGGCTATGATTTCAACACGTTCTGCAATATTCACCGCCTGATCCCCTATTCTTTCAAGCTCATTATTTATTTTAATCCCTGCGATTAAAAATCTTAAATCAACAGCTACCGGCTGGTGGAGTGCAAGGATTTTCAAACACTCTTCCTCTATTTTAACCTCCATTTCATCAACTTCATAATCCCCGGTTATAACTTTACCAGCAAGGGCAGCATCATTTTTATCAAGGGCTTCTGCTGCCATTTGTATATGCTTTTCAACCAGTGCACCAAGGGTCAATATTCTCTTTTTTATCTCCGAGAGCTCTTTTTGGAAATAGCCAGACATGTTATTCCTCTATTTTAGGATCGGAAATTATATAAATTGAACAAAAATTGTGAAG
>CAZNFB010000332.1:0-3131 GCA_964572105.1 uncultured Desulfobacteraceae bacterium | reverse complement strand
GGCATTGTGTAAGCCGTTTTTAAAGAGATAATAATTTTTCTTGTGTTTTCTTATAAATTCTTATAAATTATTATCCACTATGAATAAAAACATCACAATTACGATTAAAACAGATCAATATAAGCAGCTTTGTGAGGTTGCAAAGCTGGAGGATCGGGGCATTTCTTCAATGGTCCGGGTTATATTAACTAAACATTTAAGTGCAAACCATAGTAAAAGTATAGCAACCCAGGCAAAGGATAGCAATGATGGGCAGGCGGTTATTTAATTGATAAACAAGTGTCTCAATTATGGAGTATAAGTGTCTCAATAAAAAAAAAGGTACTGTGGGAAATACCGCTGGGGTAAGGACAGGCAACGCACGATATTTCCGTAGAAAAAAGCTTTAAAAATTCATTAACAATAACAAGTGGTTACACGGCCACCGTGCAAAAGTAGAGACCCTTGTGACGCAGCATGTCTCAGCGGAAGCGGTTAAACATTAATAAATGTCTTGACTTTGGATAAGAGAAATAGTATATTAAAAGGGAAAAAATAGGCATTAACCGAAATAAAGGAGAACTAAAACAGGAGTAAAAACAAAATGCTAAAACCAAAGCAGAATAGTTTATTAGAAAGCAAAACAGAAGTAGTTTTTGACCAAACAAAAATAAAATCAAAAACAGTTTTTAAAAAAAATCCATCTCAAAAAAAATTGTATAAAAAAGAATTGCGATGTAAATCAGCAAAAGAAGTTATAGGAAAACTTGAGATAGGTGTCTCTTTATTCGGCTTTACAAAAGGCCAATTTTCGTTAATAGAATTGATGGGAGCAATTTTAGAGCAAACCGGACCGGCGGATATCTCGTTATCAACTTGGACGGCTGCGGGTTCAGATTTATCGGAAGCCGCAGATTTTTTAAATAGTGGTAAGATTAAATCAATAAAATTTGTGTTAGATTCTACGTTTCAAAGGCGCAAGCCAGCGTTTGCAGCAAAAATCCGTGAGCTTTTTGGGTTTGGCTCGATCCGAGTCACGAAAAATCATGCGAAGTTCTGTTTAATCCGAAACGAAAAATGGAATATAGTTTTAAGAACTTCCATGAATTTGAACTACAACCCCAGGTTTGAAAATTTTGAACTTGACGACGACCTGGTGTTTGCTGAATTTTTGCAAGAAATAATGGACGAGATTTTCAACAAAGTTTCAAAACAGAATTTGTATGGAAACTCAACATTATCAGAAAAGGTCTTTAGTGAATTATGATAATAGAAACAGCAAAGTTTTTAATTGAAGGCCACAGCCTTGCCGATATAAAAGAATTTATAAAAAGTAAAGGTAAGGATGAAAAAGAAGCGGATAAAATTATAAAAGAAGCCTTTGAAATAATTTTATCTGATTCAGAAATGAATATAGACATGAGAACAGCATGGTGTATAGAAGCATACAGAGATATTTATAAAAAACTCGTGGAGACAGGAGACTACAACGGGGCAATCAAAGCGATTAAAGAAATTTCTTTATTAGCAGGAGTGAAAAAGAAAACTAAAAAAGAAAAAAAGATTGATGAAAAGGCGGCGATATCGACATTGAAAATGAAGAGATTGAGTATAGTGCGGAAATAATTGCTCATATATGTGGCGTGTCTACCAGTCGGATCAGGCAATTTGTAATGCAGGGAATGCCAAAAAATGGGCGTGGTGCTTATCCCTTGGTGGCTGATATCAGGTGGATTATAAATTTTTGGCAGGAGAAAGCAAAAAATCTGGATATTTCCACAAAGGTAGAACGCCAACGGCTGTTAAAAATTAAAGCAGACGAGCTAGAATTTGAATACAAAAAAAAGACAAAAGAATACCTGCCAGCGAAAGAAACAGAAAAAGCCCTTATCAATATATTTTCAGTATCCAGAAATAAAATTTTAGGTTTAAAAAGTTTAATCGCTCCCCTTTTAAAAGAATTTGTTGATGATCCTGAACAATTCGGACTCGTGATAGGAAAGGTGGATCTTCTTGTTAGGGATGTTTTATTGGATTTAGCGCATGCCGAAAAAAAGTAAAACACAAAAACGGTTAGAGAAAACGCTAAAAACATGGCATCCACCAGAAAAATTATTACTTTCGGAATGGGCTGATAAATATGCGTATCTTTCCCCGGAATCCTCCGCAGATGTAGGGCAGTGGACATGCTACCCGTATCAGCGTGAAATTATGGACGCCTTGATTGATCCTGCGATTGAAACGCTTACATGGATGAAGTCAGCAAGAGTAGGATATACGAAATTACTCAATTGGGACACTGCTTTTCATATAGCCCAGGAACCATGCCCACAATTGATCGTGCAGCCTACCGTGGAAGATGCCGCCGGATATTCAAAAGATGAAATTGCCCCAATGCTTCGTGACATGCCGATTCTGGAGGGTATTGTCTCTGAACCAAAATCAAGGGATTCCTCAAATACAGTTTTAAGAAAGAATTACCCAGGCGGGATTTTACATTTAGTCGGTGCAAATTCTGCAAGAGGTTTTAGACGAATCACCGTAAAACGAATCAAATTTGATGAAGTGGATGGGTATCCACCAACCGCAGGGCATGAAGGTGATCAAATAAAATTGGGGTCAATGCGGGGTGTAACTTTTTGGGATAGAAAAATCATTTTAGGCAGCACACCAACAATAAAAGGAATTTCCAGAATTGAAAAATCTTTCAATGAATCCGACCAAAGATATAGATTTTTATTATGTCCTTTTTGTGGAGAATATCAAACTTTGGTTTTTCGAGATATTCGGTGGCCTAAAAATGAACCTCAACATGCAAGATACCGCTGCAAAGGCTGTAAAAAATTAATCCCCCATTCGTCAAAACGGAAAATGGATGAAAATGGAGAGTGGCGGGGGGCAAAAAAATTCATGGGTCATGCAGGATTTCATATTTGGGCAGCGTATTCATATGCGCCGAATTCGACATGGGCGCATATTGCCGCAGATTTTTTGTTGGCAAAAAAAGACAGGGAAAAATTAAAGACTTTCACAAATACAGTTTTGGGGCAACCCTGGGAAGAAAAAGGAGATCAACCAGAATGGCAAAACCTATCTGCCAGAGCAGAACCCTATAAAATATTAACAATACCCATGGCAGGGTTATTGTTAGT
>CAZNFB010000331.1:0-3136 GCA_964572105.1 uncultured Desulfobacteraceae bacterium | reverse complement strand
ACATTTTTTATAATAAAAAAATATATTAAAAGCAATTGATTTGCTTGAGACACTATCAAAGGGAGGATTATATGGACTGGGGAATGAAAAATCGTTTGTCCCGGCTGATAAAAGCTGATGGCCGGTGTATCTTTTTACCCATAGATCATGGATATTTCCAGGGACCCACAACAAAACTTGAAAAACCAGGGGAAACCATCGCTCCCCTTATACCTTATGCAGATGGACTTTTTGTTACAAGGGGGGTTTTAAGGGCATCTATAGATCCTGGAAACACTCCCCCTGTTATTTTAAGGATGTCAGGGGGGGCAAGTATTATTGGAAAGGATCTTGCCAATGAGGCAATAACCACATCTGTTCAGGAGGCTGTCAGGCTTAATGCTGCTGCTGTGGGCATGTCTGTTTTTGTGGGGAGTGATTATGAACATCAATCCCTTGTAAATCTTGGGAATCTGGTAAATGATTGTGAGAATTACGGTATACCTGTTATGGCAGTAACAGCTGTGGGAAAGGAACTGGAAAAAAGGGATGCGCGGTATCTTTCATTATGCTGCAGAATTGCTGCAGAATTCGGAGCAAAGATCGTAAAGACCTATTGGTGCGAGGATTTTGACAGGGTGGTTAATGGGTGCCCTGTCCCTGTTGTTATGGCAGGGGGACCAAAATGTGAAACCGAAGTAGAGGTTTTTGAATTTGTTCATAATGGAATGCAAAATGGGGCCATAGGCCTGAACCTGGGACGAAACGTCTGGCAGCACGCATACCCTCTGGCCATAATGAAGGCCCTTCGTGCTATTATACATGAAAATGCTTCTGTAAAAGAGGCTCAGGATATATTTGAAGAGGAAAAAAATATATAAAATGAAAAACCTTTTCAACAAAAATGATTCCCTTGGGTTAATAAAAAAATATTCCGTTTTTCCTGAAGAGCTGGCTTTACGGGTCTATACTTCACGTCTGCTGGGGAGTAATCCCTCTCTTGTTCTTCATGGAGGGGGGAATACCTCAGTGAAAACAAAAATTAAAGATATAACCGGCGAAGAAAAAGATGTGATTTATGTGAAGGGGAGCGGCATGGATCTTTGCTCCATTTGCCCCGATGGTTTTTCAGGTTTAAATATTGCACCTTTAATCAGGCTTGGAAAGCTTGATTCCCTTTCTGATGAAGATATGGATAATCAACTGAAAATCAATCGTATTATGGCTGAATCGCCTCCACCTTCCGTTGAAACCCTTGTTCATGCCTTCCTTCCCCATAAATATATAGATCATACCCATGCAGACAGTATAATGATTTTAACAAATCATAAGAATGGGAAACACCTTGTAAGGGATGCTCTGGGGGAAAAAGTTGCTGTTATTGACTATATAATGTCAGGTTTTCCCCTGGCAAAGGCTGTTTTGAGGGAATATGAAAACAATTCCGAACTTAAGGCTGTTGTGGTGATGAATCATGGGATATTCACATTTGCCGATGATGCCAAGACATCCTATGGCAGGATGATCGATTTTGTTGACAGGGCTGAAAAATATATTGAGGAAAAAATAAAAGGGATATCTTTATTTCCATCCGAAATAGAAATACCAGAGGCTGAAAGCAGAAGAGACTCCATGGGGAGGTTTGTCCAGGCTGCCCGTGGAGCCTGTGCTTTTCCGCTCCCGGATGGTAAAATCCGCAGGTTTCATGTTAAAATATGTTCCACCCCCGATTTAATTGCTGCATCCTGGTCATCACTTGCTCAAAAAATATGCGCTTCAGGGGTTTTAACACCTGATCATGTGATCCGTACCAAAAATAAAATGATTTATATTGAATCTGTTCCAGAAAATGATCATGATCTTAATACCCTGGTGGAGATGAAGGTGAATCAATTTAAAGAGGCGTATATGGCCTCTCTTCAAAATTATGCCCCATCCAGCGGGATTAATGCAAAAGAGACAGATCCATACCCCAGGCTATTTCTGGTTGCAGGAATTGGACTGGTTGCCCTGGGGTTTACAAGGAAAGACGCCTTAATTGCTGCAGACATAGGGGAACATACTATTCTGGCTAAACTGCGGGGAGAGGCCATGGGAGGATATCTCCCCATTTCAGAAGATCATATTTTTGATATGGAATTCTGGGGGTTTCAGCAGAAAAAAGTGAAACATTTGTCCCCTGGGCTCCTTGAAGGTATGGTTGCTCTTGTTACCGGTGCTGCCGGTGCAATCGGTTTTGGTGTTGCAAAACAGCTTCTAAAAACCGGGGCGGTTGTTGCTTTAGCTGATCTTGATGAAAAAAAACTTGTCAAGGCACAGTCCATCCTTGCCGATGAGTATGGTGAGGATCTGGTCACGAGTATTGTTTTTGATGTTACAGATTATCAGGCTGTGGAAAAGGCCTTTACGGAAATAAGCATCAGGCTTGGAGGAATCGATCTTCTTGTACCCAATGCAGGGATTGCCCATGTTGCCACCATAGAGGAACTTGATCCTGATAAGTTTGACAAGGTCATAGATGTTAATCTTAAGGGGACATTTAATGTGATGAAAGCTGTTGCACCGATTTTCAAACGGCAGAACACCGGGGGAAATATTGTGGTGATAAGTACTAAAAATGTTTTTGACCCTGGGGCGGCATTCGGGGCATACAGCGCTTCCAAGGCTGGTGCGCATCAGATTTCCAAGATTGCTGCAATAGAGTTTGCCCAGTTTGATGTCAGGGTTAATATGATAAACCCTGATGCTGTGTTTGGTGATGCTGAAATTTCTTCCAAGCTGTGGGATCTCATAGGCCCTGCCAGAATGAAATCAAGGGGGCTTGATCCTGAGGGTTTAAAAGAATATTACATAAACAGGAACCTGCTGAAAAAACCGGTGCTGGCAGAGCATGTGGGGAACGGGGTTGTCTTTTTTGCGAGCGGACAGACCCCCACAACAGGCGCATCCCTCCCGGTTGATGGGGGAAATAGTGCAGCCTTTCCAAGATAAGCTATGCATACATAATTTTTTCTTTACGACCTTTTAGATGTGAGCTGTTCATGGTTTAATCAGATTATACCTGTTGTTATTCAGTTATGCTAATTTTCCACATGTAGTGTTCGGTTAGAATCTTGCGTGAGGGGAGTTTAATTGTTTTTGTAGCGTATTGAATAAA
>CAZNFB010000330.1:0-3174 GCA_964572105.1 uncultured Desulfobacteraceae bacterium | reverse complement strand
TGGGAAGATACAAGGCCTCAGCAAGTTAATTATAATCAAAAAAGGAGTGTTAACCATACTGGTTCACTCCTTTTTTTGTTGTAAAGGAAAAAATGTAAAAATGGAAAACGAAAAAAAAGGTTATCCCTGGCCAGCATCAGCATTAACAGCAAAAGAAATGGCGATTTTGGCCGAGTGGAGAAAAAAAACGGGTACACCGATAACCAAACTACTGAGACAGTCTGTTATTTATATGGACAGATTGATTAACAACGAGAAAGGATTTGATCATGGCAAGATTAGCAAGTCAAGAAAGGATGGGATATTATCCCACGCCTCTAAATGTAGTCGAGGATTTAAAAAAAATAATAAATATTCAGCCTGAAGCCCGGCTGCTTGATACTTGCTGCGGTGAAGGCCAAGCTTTGAAAGTCATCACAGAAGGAACTCAAGCAAAGACTTTTGGTGTGGAACTCGACCAGCAAAGGTTTAAAAAGGCGCAGGAAGTCCTGGGACAAACTGTCTGGTGCGATGCACTGTATGAATTTCGGGCACCTAAAAAATCTTTTGGCTTGCTTTGGCTTAACCCTCCTTACGATAATGCGGAGGTGGAGCTGGGGCAAAACAGAGAACGCCTGGAAAAACAATTTTTATCAAAGCATTGGGACTATCTTCAAGATAAAGGGGTGCTGGTTTACATCGTCTCTTTCGATGTTTTGAGAAAAGTAGGGTCATTTTTTTACAAAAGATGCACAAACTTGGATATTTTGTCTTTTCCATGGGCGGACTATCAGAAATTTAAACAAGTTGTTTTAATTTGTGTCAAACAAAGACCCAGTTATGACGAATTTAGCAAAAACGTAAGTTTCATAGAGTTGGTTTGCGAAAATGAACCTCCTGACATCCCGAAGGATCTGGAGAATACAGATGAAGCCAAAGTGAGATACCACATCCCGGCAGCGGCAAAGATTGATGATTTTTATTTTTGGTCCAGACGGCTCAATCCTGATCAGGCCATTAAGCAGGTCAAGATGTCAGCGGTCTGGAACCGGGTGATAAAAACTGTTTTGCCGGTAACTGCCACTAACAATGTCCAAACATTAGCGCCATTGCGGGAAGGGCATATAGCCATGCTTCTGGCAAGCGGAATGATGAATGGCGAAATCGTTGGCGAAAATAATGAAAGGTTGATCGTCAAAGGGTCAGCCAAAAAAATTAAACAAAAAACCACTGAAGAAAACGATTCAACGGAAAAGCATATAGAAATCGACCGTTATCAAATAACGGTCAGAGCTATATCTTTCGACCCTGTGGAAATAATGACTATCAAATAGGAGAAAAAAATGAACCAATACATAGAGGTAAGCCATAGTGGGCTTCGCTGCTATGCTGATTCTTATATAATCAGCGATGATGATTTTTTGTTTTATATCTCACTCTTTGGCCGTCCGGCTTTAATCAAAGCTATAACAGCAACTATCCTTACTGGCAAAAATGTTTATGTCAGTGGTCAGATGGTTGTTAAAGCCTCAAGCGGAACAGAAACCTTTACTCAAAACCTTGGAGGAGGTCTGGTCCATAAAGTAATCTTAAGTTCCGAGTATTTTAAAGGTTCTGATGCCCGAATCGTTATCGGCAAAGATCGTCAGCGGGCTTTTCAGTTTCTTGACAGTGTAGTTTCTACACCACTCAAGAAAGATTGGGCTGATTGGCTTTGGGGGAAGGTCTTTGAGCCGGAACCACTTAAAGGTTTTGGTTCAATTGATGGTCAAAGTCTAAAGGAAGCCTGGTTAATACGGCTTACAAAAACAATAGATGAGATTGATGAGCTGGTTTTAGACGGCTTGCGATCGCAACAAATAAATTAAACCAAACTAAATTTTTCAAACCCCGACCAGGGGACAGATTAAACTCTGTTTCCCTGCCGGGGGAGTAGTGTTTTCTGTCTCCTGTATTTTTTAAGGAGACAGAGATGAAATTAAAAGATTTTTTGGAAAAATATGGAGATTCGCTTAAAGAAAAGGTTGTCCAGGGCTTACGGCCTTTGTTTAATCCTGTCAGGCAGGATAAATGGGATACAACAGCCCTGGCCAAACTTAGCGAACTCAAAAGAGAACCCTTTGTTGCTCAGCAAAAAGCTATTGTGGCTTTAGCAAAGGGATTTTTTTTAAAAAACAAAAAAGGCCAGATTCTTACGGCAGAAATGGGGACGGGTAAAACGATCTGCTCCATTGCAGTCGCACACCTGATACCTAAATTAAATTACAGGGTCATGATTATGTGCCCCGGTCACCTGGTTCAAAAATGGATCAGGGAGATTGAAATTACACTTCCGAGATGCAAGACAATCAATCTTAACGGTCCTGGATTAACTGATATCCAACGGCTTCGATACGCCAGCAAACCAAAGTGTCCCGAATTTTATGTAATCGGGAAAGAAAGGGCTAAAAACCATCATCAATGGAAGCATGGTTTTCTGCATTACAAACATTTAGTTCAATTTGTTTGTCCTGATTGCGGACATATTTTGGACGAAACAGGAATCACCAAACGGCCCAAATGCCCCACCTGCAAAACGCCTTTATACCAGGCTGACAAGGATGGTTTTAGAAGGTATGCCAAGGCGGAATATGCCAAAAAGTATTTGAAAGGCAAAATTGATTTATGCATAGTTGATGAAGTGCATGAACTTAAAGGCGGAACCACTGCTCAAGGCCAGGCCTTTGCCAACTTTGCAGGTGTTGCCAAAAAAACGCTGGCTTTAACCGGCACTTTGCTTGGCGGCTACTCGACCAATTTGTTTTATATCTTCTGGCGCCTCATGCCTCGGGAAATGATAAAAAATAAGGTTCCTTTTAATTCTCCGATGCAGTTTGCAGAAAATTACGGGGTAATCGAAAGAACCCGTACAAAAAAAAAGCTCGATGAAAGCAATGACGCTTCAATCGGCAGAAGTCAAGGCAGGCTCATTGTAAAAGAAAAGCCCGGCTTGTCTCCATTAGTGTTGTCTGATTTTTTGCTCGGACAATCGGTTTTTATGAGACTGGCGGATATTTCTAATACTTTGCCATCTTTTGATGAAGAAGTCATCGAGGTTGAAATGACTCCAGATTTAAAAGAGGCTTACCGTACTTTTGAGGTTGAACTTTACGATGCACTGAAAAAAGCACTGGCACGGGGTGACAATTCTTTGTT
>CAZNFB010000329.1:0-3193 GCA_964572105.1 uncultured Desulfobacteraceae bacterium | reverse complement strand
GCAGGATGGATCGACGCTTAAAATACCAAGTTATTTCGTCCTCGTTCCTAAAGATTCATATATGTTTTCTTGTTCCCGGGCAGAGCCTGGGAACAAGGGTTGAAGCAGAAGATATTAATTTATTGAACTTTTATAACATATCAGCCCGCACTGAAGGCATCTTTTTGCTTCGGTCAGGGCTGTTTTTTCGTCAAATCCTTTTTCGAGCTCATCGCAGGTTTCCATATCTTCACATGGAGCCAAAGGCATTATCTGACGCGGCATTATCTCTACATTTTTAAGGGTTTCGATATTTTGAACCATGGAGTCAGGGGTCAGAATTGTGTCGGGCACAGATAAAGGGAGCCCGTTTATTACCATATGAATGGATGCAGCAGCACGTCTCCCTGCGTTTATAGCCTTTATCGCGGCACTGTAGTCGGTCTTGACATCCACGGGGGCAAAAAGACCTCTGTTTTCATTTAAGGTAGAAGGCTTGCAGGGTTCAACACCTTTCCATTGTACAGAAAGGCCGGCATCATCATTGTCTGTATTAATCCTGGTAAAAATCAACTCGGGGAAACGGCCCGAAGAGAGTATAAGGGTTTTTGCTTTTATTGTTTTTTTAGCTGATCCATCTAAACAGGTATACTCTAAAGTTGAAAGCTGGTCTTCTTCGCCGGTAATTTCGGTTATTCCCGAGTTAAATATAAGTTTAATCCCTTCCTTTTCAATGTTTTCAAGGTCGATTTTTTCTATTTTAACCTGATCCCGAGTTTCCCTGAATATAATGGAGACCTTTTTTGCGCCATGGTTTTTACAAAGCTCTGCAGCTTTAAAAGCAGATTTTCCGCCCCCTGCAATTACAACGTCTGATCCCCACTGAAATTTATCAGTTTCAGTCCCTTTAAGGAGATCAATGAGGAGATGAAGCCCTGGTACCGGCCCGGCAGTCTCTTTTGAATTTTTTAACAAACGGCTGTCCCATCCGCCGGATGCTGTAAAAACCGCTTCGTAATCATCTTTTAAAAGGGATTGCAGAGAAATGTCTTTTCCCATCACCTTTTTAGTTTCTGCTTTGACACCCATTTCAAGGATTCCATCAATATCCCAGTCAAGAATTTTATCTGAAAGCCTGTACCCTGCTATGGCATTTCTTAATAATCCCCCAAGGTGTGAGCCCGCTTCAAATATCGTTGGGTCGTGTCCCAGCCTGGCCGCAAAAAAAGCAGCAGAAAGGCCTTCCACGCCCCCACCAATAATTGCGATTTTTCGATTTGTAGATGGAGCTTTGTACGGGAGTATCCTTTTATTCTCTTTTTTTTCAAAATCGGCTGCAAACCGTTTGAGAAAATTTATAGCCACAGGATCATCCACATATTTTCGCCTGCAGTCATCTTCACATGGCCGGGGACAGATTCTTCCTATAACTGTGGGAAAAGGGTTCCGTTCTTTGATAACCTGAACAGCCTGGTGGTAATTTCCCATGGCAATTTGATGAATATATTCACTTATATTTATTCCAGCGGGGCAGGACCTCTGGCAGGGAGTAGTACACATTTCGGTTGTGTACTCCCGCATAATTCGTCTTGTTACAGAGGAAAGGTTTATGATATTTTTGGGACAGGCTTTTTCACAGGCCCCGCATCCTGTACAAAGTGCTTCATCAACTATGGGGAGACCTTCCATGCCCATGGAAAGAGCGCCGAACTGGCAGACTTTTACGCAGCTTCCAAGGCCGAGGCAGCCGATGGAACAGACTTTCATTCCCCCGCTGAAAAGTGCGGCAGCCTTGCAATCATTTAATCCGTCATAGATATATTTTACCTCGGCATCTGCTGTACTGTAGGTGCATCCTGGTTTTGCAATATCAGGCTCTTTTGCTTCAACAGTAACTCCCAAAATTCCCGCAATGGACTCTGCAACGTCGTCCCCTGCGGCCACGCATGAGTTGGGGGCGGCAGTCCCTGCCACAATCGCTTCTGCATTGGAGCTGCAGCCTGGAAGACCGCATCCGCCGCAATTAGCGCCGGGAAGAACATCTTCAATTGAAAGTATCAAAGGGTCTACATATACATAAAAAATTTTTGAGGCAATGGCCAAACCTACACCGATAACCAGTCCGAATCCTCCCATTATAAAAAAAGCATCTGTCATTTTTATTCTCCGGCTTAAAATTTAAAAAAATTAGTAACTATTCAGCTGATATGTAAGCAACAGGTATAGTCTGATTAAACCATGAAAAACTCCCGCATAATCAGATTATACCTGTTGCGTCTATTAAATCAGCGACGCTGAATAGTTACAAAAATTATTTTTTCGCAAGGACAGCAATTTCTGGAATAACATTTTTTAAAAGATTAATTACATTATCTGCATTTTGTGTAAAGACCTCGACAATTTTATCCCAGGAAACAGGATCTTCATCTTCTTTCCAGCAATCATAATCTGTGGACATGGCAATAACCGAGTAGGGGATCTCCGCCTCGTTGGCAAGGATCGCTTCAGTTGCAACAGACATATTTATAACATCAGCGCCCCAGATTCTAAACATGTTTGATTCAGCGATGGTTGAAAACCTTGGGCCCTCTATGGTTATAACCGTCCCTTTTTCATGGGTTTTATATCCAAGTTCTTTTGATTTTTTGCAAAGAATTTTTCTCAGGGATGGATCAAAGGGTTCAGCCATGGGCATATGAACAGGTCCGTTGTCAAATGAATCATGAAAGGATATTTTCCTGTGTTTTGTAAAATCGATAAATTGGTCAAGAATTATAAAATCGCCCCTTCCTATCTCCTCCCGCAGGCTGCCGCAGGCTGTTGTCGCAATAATATGGGTTACGGCCTGGTCCTTAAGGGCTGATATATTGGCTCTGTAGTTGACCTGTGTTGGATTCAGCTGATGTTTTTTCCCATGCCTTGATAGAATAATAACATCAACTCCGGCTATTTTACCTGCAACAAGTTTCGAGGAAGGGCTTCCAAATGGTGTATCGCACTTGATCTCAACAGATTCTGAAAGGATGGGAGCATTATCTAAGCCTGACCCGCCTATAATTCCGATTTTTACCATTTCTGTTACCTTTTTTTAAATACCGTCAAAGTATAAAATTCAAATCAGTAAACCATATCATACCTTTCAACAAACTGCCAGTAGCATTATTTTTTTATTAAGTCCAGGTTATTTTCAAAGCTAATCCTATGCAGTGCATAA
>CAZNFB010000328.1:0-3218 GCA_964572105.1 uncultured Desulfobacteraceae bacterium | reverse complement strand
AAACAAGGTTCCACATCCTATGTTACGCCCTTATAGGGCTAAAATGTTTATCCTCTTAAAATGCCCCAAGCTGACATCTTGAGATTTTAATTTTTATTTCATTGCAGAGCTCTGTTACAGTTGTTTTGCAAACCTTATGCTGTGATGCGATCTCCCAGGCTTTTTTGCAGGTCAGTCTGTTGTCTATAAGTTCAGACATAATTATTTTTTTAAGATCATTTTTTTTAAGTTCCGGTAAAAGACTTTCTGATGCTTTATTTTGTGATTGCAAACCGAATAATCCAAGCTGACACCCGGTTAATTTGCAGTCCATAAGATCGGCTGTTACACCTACCTTTTCGCTTGTAATATCCAGTTTATCTGCGATCCTGAAAGCATCATCACAAAAAATAACACCATTTCTCATTGATTTTGTAATTTCATCTTTAACTGCAGCATTTAAATTTACATTGTTTCCATGTTTTTCTGCAAATTTTCTGTTTTTTTGTGTGGGCATGGGAAACCTCCATGATAATAGATATATTTAAAAAATATGTTTCTTTTTTCTAAATACAATATTTTAAAGATAAATGCCCGTATTTTCTTTTTCTTAATTATTCTTTTTTCAACATATGCCCATTCTTTTCCCGGTGAAAAAAGCAAGCTTTTCAGTGATGACCCTAAACTTCCCTGGAAAATTTCGGCAGATGAAATATTTTATAATAATAAAGCTGGTGAGTATATTGCAAAAGGGGATGTTGTTATAGATAAAGCAGACATGCACCTTAGGGCAGATATTGTACGCTATGATTATAATTTCAAAAAGGCTTATGCATCAGGATCTGTGGTAATAACCACCCATGGTGACCGTCTTTCCGGGACCAGTGTTGAAATAAATTTTGAAGATCAAACAGGGGTTATAGTAAATGGAGAAATTTTTCTTGAGGAAAATCATTATTACATTAACGGTGATTATATCAAAAAAACAGGTCCTGATACCTATCAGATATCAGATGGGAGGATAACAACCTGTGATGGAAAAAATCCAGCCTGGAAAATAACCGGCAAAAATTTAAGAATTACCCTGGAGGGATACGGCCTTGTCAATCACGCAACCCTTTGGACAAAAAATGTTCCCTCATTCTACATACCTTTTTTTGTTTTTCCTGTAAAATTAAAGCGTCAAACCGGTCTTCTTTCTCCTGAAGCAGGGTTTTCCGATAGAAGGGGATTTGAATATACCCAGCCTTTTTTCTGGGCTCTTAATAAAAGTTCCGATTTTACTTTTTATGAACATCATATGAGCAAGCGGGGTGATAAGTTTGGCCTGGAGTACAGGTATATTTCCAACCGGTTCACAAAAGGTACGGTAATGTACGATTTTCTGGATGACAGAAAGGTGGATAACGGTAAAACAGACTCAAGCAGTGATTGGGGCTTTGATGATCCAGGGCAAAATATTTTGAGGCCAAATTCTGATCGCTACTGGTTCAGGACAAAACAGGATTTTGCATTTCCCTTTAATTTTCACGGAAAACTTGACATGGATATTGTAAGTGATCAGGATTATCTTAATGAATTCAAAAAAGGGACCACCGGCTACAATGCTGCCAATAGATACTTTCTGAAAAATTTTAATCGTGAAATGGATGATCTTAACGATTCTGTCAGGGTGAACAGTTTAAATATAAGCAAAACATGGCAAAAGTACAGTTTGAATGCGGGGACACGGTGGTATGATGATGTTATTGCAAGACGTAATGATTTGTCGGATATGAATCAGCAAAAACTTCCGTATATTCTCTTTGATTCCCTGAAACAGCAGCTTTTTACAGCGCCTGTTTTCTGGGACTTTGAATCTGATTATTCCTACACATACACTAAAGACGGTTCAAGGGGACACACGGGTGAAATTCATCCAAAGCTTTATTTGCCATGTAAGTTGGGAAAATTTATTTCTGTTGAACCCTCCATTGGAATCAGCGAAACCTTTTGGTATGTTGATAAAAGGGATGAGCATGTAAAAATGGATAAGACAGAATCCAGAGAACTTTATGATATTGGCCTGGATCTTTCCACGGAAATATACAGAATCTTTGATTTAAAGGGGAAAAAAATCGACTCTGTTAAACATATCATAAGGCCATCTGTTGCTTACGAATATATTCCTCCAACCTCCCAGGGAGAAAATCCTTCTTTTGTTTCCAGAATTGAAAATAAAAATTTCATTACATATTCCATCACAAATACTTTTATATCAAGATTAAAAAATGAAAAAGTCGGAAATTCCAGCTTAAACGGTTCCCCTCTGGGATACGATTACCATCAGATCTGCCGCCTGGAGCTAAAGCAAAGTTACAATATAGATGAAGAAAAAGAGGATGAGCCTTCCAAATGGCTAAACGGCCGCAACCAACGGCCATTTTCGCCGATATTCGGTCGTATAGAGCTTAATCCTTTTAAATATCTCCATATAGAGGCGGATGCCAACTGGTCCACCTATGAAAGCGCCTTTGAAACAAGTGGAATTAAATCGAGTATTTCAGACAAGAGGGGTGATTCATTTTTTCTGGAATACAGATATAATCGAAATTTTTTGGATTATAACGAAACTATTGAGTCCATATATTCAAATGTTTTATTAAATATATGGGAAAATTTATCCTTATATGCTGAAATAGAAAGGGATATAAGGAATAATGAAGATATTGAATCCGGCGTGGGCTTTTTGTATACTTCCCAGTGCTGGGCCGTAAATTTTGGTTTTTCCAATGATGATGGGGATATGGAGTATGCTTTTATGGTGGAACTGTATGGACTTGGCGGTTTTGGCAAAGAGTCGCTCATAAGAGACAGGATGAAAAATGTATTTGAAAGGTAACTATTCAGCGTCGCTGATTTAAGATATACCTGCTGCCGTACATATTAGCTGAATAGTTATTTTGAAAGAAAATAGCAGGGCTTGCTTTTTCTGAAATCATAACCAGGACTCATTTGTTAAACCTGCCTTTGTTGATGCGTATGCTTATTTGTCATAATAACATAATTTTTTAAAGAGTGAATAATATAACATTTGATGTAACTATTCAGTTGATATGTATAGCAACAGGTTTAATCAGATCATACCTGTTGCGTATTTTAAATCAGGCAACTGATTTGCCGTTAATTTACAGTAGTGTCCGGTTTAGAAAATTGCAAGAAAGAAAATACGGAAAGTTTAATTGTTTTTTCCGCTATTG
>CAZNFB010000327.1:0-3224 GCA_964572105.1 uncultured Desulfobacteraceae bacterium | reverse complement strand
GCTAATAAAATCCGGCTCTCCTAAAATAAAACCACCAATTAAATTTTTATGCGAAATTAAATCAGACAGGATTTGATTTCAATATTGATTATTTAAGATGTGACCCCCTTTTTCTGCATAATGAGATGCGGGGCATTGGGAGCAAAGCAGACCCAGACATTTTCGTATACACTAAAATTAAAAAAAATCTTTGGAATTGTTGCATACATCTTTATGCCGCTAGTGTTAATCGTTACTTTTAAACTATGACCCATGTCTGTTTTATTTATTATTTTTCCAGGAATTCGATTTAAGTTTGCATCCGGCACTTCGTTTTCTTTTTTTAAAATGATTTTTTCCGGATGAAGGCATAGACTGATCTCTTTTCCTTTTTCAAAAACAGGATATTTTTTAATTCTGATTCTGATGGGGTGCGCAAGACCATCAGAGTTAATCAGCACAGTTGTTTCATGGCTGTTTGTTTTAAGGGGAGAGACTTTTAAAATATTTTTAACCCCGACAAAGCGGGCAACAAATTCGGTTTTAGGACGATTAAACAGTTCAAATGGGGAATCCACCTGATCCATTTTTCCATTGTTAAGCACTGAAACCCGATCCCCGAAAAATGCCGCCTCATCCTGATCATGTGTAACATAAACCGTTGTTATACCTGTTTTGGCCTGAATACTTTTCAACTCATTTTGCACTGCCTCTTTGGTCATGGCATCCAGGCTATTTAGAGGTTCATCCATTAAAAGTACCTCAGGTTCAATAACCAGCGCCCTGGCCAGAGCAACCCTTTGTTTTTGCCCCCCGCTTAATTGGTGTGGAAATTTATCTTTTTCTTTTTCAACGCTTACTTCGTTCAAATAATAATCAACCTTGTAATTTATTTTTTGTTCTTTAATTTTTCTAATTTTAAGCCCATAAGCAATGTTTTCAAATACGGTCAGGTGTGGAAACAGTGCATGATCCTGAAATACAAAACCAATTTTTCTTTTGTCAGGAGAAAGGCTGGTTATTTCCCTGCCTCCGATGGAAACAGACCCGCTATTTGGCTTAACCAGCCCGGCCATAATAGAAAGTGTAGTTGTTTTGCCGCAGCCGCTCGGTCCCAGGAACACATGAAATTCTCCCTTATTAATCTCAAGGTTTAAGTCTTTTAGTACTGAGCGTCCATCATAGCTTTTTGTGATTCCTTTTAGTACAATACCCATTCCTGCTACCCCGCCTGTCCCTTAATCCGTGATTTGAATACCAGAAGCAATGTAAAAGAAAATACCAGCAAAAGCAAAGCAACAGCGATTGAGGCGGCCGGTTCCCCTGACATGGCATTTTGATAAATGGCTACAGTCATTGTTTCGGTTCTAAAGGGAATACATCCAGCCACCATGGAAGTCGCACCAAATTCTCCCAGAGCCCTTGCCCAGGTCATAATCATGCCGGTATAAATACCGTTTTTAGCAAGGGGAAGCAGAACTGTTTTAAACATATAAAATTTTGACGCTCCCAAGGTTAATGATGCATTTATAACATTTTTGCTTATCGATTTAAATGCGTCCTTTGTCGATTTTATTAAAAATGGAATAGAAACAAAAAGCTGCGCAATTATAATCCCCTTTTTAGAAAATATCAGATCAATTCCATGATCGCTTAACAATCTGCCAAATTTATTGTTTCCCCCGAGCAGAATTAAAAGGGCCAGACCAGCAACAAGAGGTGGCATGGCAACAGGAAGATCAACCAGTGTATCGAGTATCTCTTTTCCTTTAAAGTCCTTCATTGCAAGCAAATAGGCCACGGGAATACCTAAACATAATGATAAAAAAACTACTGTTAGTGACGTTTCAAGGCTTATAAAAACAGCAGATAATATCATGGGAGATCTGAATTGATATATAAGTTCTCCAAGGGAAGTTGCTGTAAAAAGAGCAAGCAGGGGCAACACAATCAAGGAGACAAATATGCCTGCAATAAGCGATATCGTCAGGTTAAAATAAAAATCTTTCATTTATTCCACCAGGTCGAATCCATATTTTTTGAAAATTTTCTTGCCTTCAATGTTTAAGAGATAATGAATATATTCCTTTACCGCTTTTTTATCTTTTACCATTTGACAAACCGGAATAATGCTTGTGAGATTATACTGCTTTTGGATATCAATAATTCTAACTCTGCCCGACTGGAGAGCATCTGCTTTCCATACTATACCTGCGTCAGCATTATAACCCTCGATCCACAGCACTAATTGTTTAACAGATACGCCCCTGGCTATTACATTCATCCCTGATTTTTCAAAGCCGGCTTTTTTAAATATTGCAGCAGAAATCCTGCCTATGGCACAGGCCTTGAGATCACCCAGTACAATACGATTTTTTTTGTTAATAAAATCACCGAGTGAGTTTATCTTTATATTTTTTTCAGGGGTAATGATAACAGGGATATGGCAGGCAATTGGAAAGTAATCGTTTATATAGCCTTTTTCCTTTAGTATCCTTGCCCACCTGTCGCTGCCCGGAATAAAAACATCAGGGACTTGTCCTGCAAGTATTTTATTGCCCAGCCGCCCACTTCCCTCATAGTCGTACAAAATAGTTATCCCATATAGTTTCTTAAATTTTTCACCTATTTCATTCAAAGGCATCCTCATCCCGGCTCCGGCAAAAACAAGAAGTTCTTTTGGGTTTTTTTTGGCAAAAACAGTGGAAGAAACAGAACATGCCAGTAATATTATTAAAATAATTTTATATTTTTTCAAATAAATAAATAGTTTCATGGTAATTTTTAAGAAGCTTGAAAACAGAGTCTTTTCAGGTTTAAAATTTTAGCGGTACCAGCAACTGTTGTCCCATAAAAATATAGAGGTTTTTGATACTTGTTTGAGAGAAAAATCAAATGGGACAGGCTGTCATTTACTATTGTTGAACCTGTCGCTAAAATAACGTCAGAGATTTTAAAAAGTTCTTCCACCATTTTTCTGCCATCCCAGATAAGCAGACCATATTTTTTTTTATTAATATTTTCTTTATCCAGATCTATTACCTTGAGATTTTGGGCAGGTAAATTTTTGGAAAAATTATCTATTATGGCCGGCTGGAATCCAACAATTCCGACTTTGATATCAGCATTGTATTTATCAATAATTGTTTTGACTATCTCCCCTGCGCATAATTCAGGCCCCTCGTTTTTGCAGTGAATAGTCTTTTCGGCTGCATCCACATATCGTGTTACAGCATTGAGCGTAG
>CAZNFB010000326.1:0-3227 GCA_964572105.1 uncultured Desulfobacteraceae bacterium | reverse complement strand
GTACACCCCTTTAATCAATCTGTTTTTCTTTGGATCCTGAAATAATTTTTCTAATCTCATTCATCTGCTCCAGTATGCGTACAGGGGTTAACAATGTTCGCGTTACAAAACCTAATATTCCGGAAGGCCAATGCTTAAGAGGGACATATCTGATTTTATACTCATCAAAGGGCCCATTTACTTTTAAATAAAATGTTATAAAGGATCTGTCCTCACCAGTTAAAATATAACCGGCAAACGGGACTATACTGATCAATCTGTCGATTGTCCCCAGGGGTGCGACCCAAAAATCGATATCTACTTTTTCGCCGACCAGATCAACCCCTCCCTTGCCTGAGGCATTAAACACCGGGCTTTCCATAAAAATTTTATCTGTCTTTAACTTTCCCTTTTCCATTTTCATTTTTCCGGCAATTTTCTTAAAGGGAAAGCCTTTTTCGGAAAAATTAAATTTACCCTTGTCTATTATATTATTCAGACTTAAAAAATTAAGAATGCTGAATATTAAATTAGATTTTGTTATCATCCCGTTTTCCATAAAAAAATCAAATTTACCATATAAACCAGGAATAAATTGATCAAAAGAGTCACCTTCCGATCCTAAAAAACCTTTTGTGGTTATGCTCGCCCTGGAAACAATTATTTTTTCCTCCAGCTTCAAGGCATAAAGGATTTTTTCCAAAGAAAATTCTGACAAATCAAAATAACTTTTTAACGCAAATTCGGGGTATTTACCGCTTTTAATGTATCCTTTTATCTGCACGCCCCCCTTTTTCGTTTGCAGGTCAACGAGGTTAAGGTTAAAAGTACCAGCATTAAAAACAGCGTTCCCTATAACAGGAGAAAATTTAATTTTTTCCCATACCCCTTTTTTAATAGTCATCCTGATTTTTAAATCAGATTTATTTATAAATCGAGACGATTCTTTTCTTATTTTCAGAGAGTCAAAAAATTTAAAATTTGCAAAATCAACATAATCAGAATTAATGTTGATCTCCCCTTTTAAACCGTCCCATCCCTTTAATAATCCATTAATATTAAAAGTATTATCACATAATCGGAATCGCAGGGAGGAAAGAGAGACATCCTTTTTAGAAAAATCAAGATTAAAACTGCAATCAGTTATATTAGAAGATAAATTGGCCACATAAAAAGAAATATTTTCACCAGTGAATTTTCCATCCAGGTTAATTCCGGAAAATTTTTGAAAAGAACCATCCATTTTTGCCTGGCCAAAAAGCGTCCCCTTTGTGTTGTAGGGGTGGCGGTCTATAAAAAAATCGACATCTTTTAGAAATAACGGCTCCGCCTTAACCATCAAGTCTGAAAAGATATTACCCATCAGGTCCCAGTAACCTGATAAAATCAGAGAGGACGCCCCTTTATTCAGTCTGATATTTTTGAAAAAAATTTTTTTATCAGCGGATATATCCGCATTAAAGGTAAGTTTATCCCCAGGCTTCAAAGGTTCTGTAATAAAAAAACCATTATCAATGGAAATAGAATCAAAATCCAGATCTCCATTTAATGACCAGGAATCTTTTTTTCTTACCACCTGTAGTTTTCCGGGTAATGGAGCACTTAATTTCAGCCTGCTATTTTTATCTATCAATTTTAAAATTTTATCCGCGTCAGCCGCAAAGCCGATCTCCCAGCTTCCGGTTTTCCACCTTTTTTCCCCTTCTCCTGAAACCTTAAATCGGGATTTGCCCCATAAACCATTCCCCTGGACAAAACATTTAAGATCGCCATCGACCCCCAGAGTCGCCTCTTTAAAAAAAAATGGTAAAATCAAACCTTTACGATCTATATCACAGTTATTAAGCTGTAAATCTAAAAAATCGATCCTGGGATAGCTCCACGACTCCATATAATGGAGTTTGATAGTGGAGTTCAAAGAACCTGTAAAGGTGATAAATTTATTAAGCTCCTCTTTTACAATCTCAGGCGTAAAATAGATTTTTCCCTGTTCTTTAAGGTCACTTAAAGTAAATCTTCCTTTTATTGCAAAGCTGTGGCACCGATTATCACCAGCCAGGTCATCTATGGCATAGTACCCATTATCAACAATAGATTTCCCAAAAACCCCCTGTACCCCTGATACAACAAGAACGTTTTTTTCAATGGAGACATCACCGGATACTTTTCTAAATGGGATATTCTCACCCTTTGCAAGAATATCCATATCCGCCAGTGAAAGTTTTAATATAAGCCGGTTCTTATTTTCCGGCAAATTAAGACTGGAAAGTTGTTTAACAGTGCCGTTAAGGGAAAAAAGATCGTAACGAATCCGGCCATCATTAAAAACAGGAAACAGGGATTTTTTTATCCATGAATCGACCACAGGGGTGGGAAATGTTTTTTTCAATGCTTTCAAAGGCATAAAATCAGAAAACAGAGTCAGAGCAATATGGGGATCCCTGGCAATGCCAAGGGCAAAGATTGCTGACAAAGAAAAATCAGGTCCTGTGAGCTTCATTGATGAAATTTTAAAAAGGTTATCCGAATAATTTCCCTTAAAATTTGCTGCAAGTTTCGGATAGATGGATGTTTTGCGTTCCGTGGATGTTTCGTGGCAAAAAGAAAAATTTTCAGCGATAAGATTTCCATCAAAGCTAATCTGTCCATTTGTAGATGCAGCAAGTTTTATATCGGTAGAAACCCTGCCCCCTGTTACTTTAAAGACAGGATGACCTGGAATCCAGTCGAGGGGAGCATTTTTGGTGCTTAATTTCAAATCAGCGCAGTATTGATTCTCCAGTTTATCTTCTGTAATGCTCCCCGTGAGGGAAAAAGAAGCTTTTTCATTTTTATATTCAGCATTAAAAAAAATATTTACCGCAAAACTATCAGGCTTTTTAACCGCTGGAAACAGATCGAGAGAGATCGCATCAAAAAAAAAGGAAGATTTTTCTATTTTTGCAAAGCCTTCCTGAATCGACAAATGGGCAAGCTTAATAAAATCATTTTTAAAATGATTTATCGAATTTTTTACGAGATCCAGGTTAAACTCCTGTCCTCCTTCTGGATATGAACTCAAGCCTGTTTTAAAGTTAGGCTGAAAGCAAAGAATGCTGAGATTAATAACACGCTTGGAGATTATTTTATTAAAATTAAAAGTAAAACTAACCCGCTTAACCAGAAGATTTAAATCTTTTGTTAGGGATTTTACTGATAAATCATTAAGAGTTATTTTTACTCCATTTTCAAAGCTAAAAGCTATTTCC
>CAZNFB010000325.1:0-3228 GCA_964572105.1 uncultured Desulfobacteraceae bacterium | reverse complement strand
TAAGTTTTTTCATAAGTAATTTCTCCATTATAATAAAAAAAATACTTAAAACTTAGAGCCTGTTTAAAAATTAGTGATTGAGCGAAAAAGTGGGGAAACGAGAGCCAATTTTCTTATTTTTTTACCGCATAGCAGCGCTATGTAAGAAAAAAAGTAAGGAAATTGAGGCCATAGACAAGGCGCATTAAAGGTTGCAGACTATACGTATTCGGCCTTTGATACAACGAAGTAGATGAACCAAAAGACAAGCTATTTCGTTCAACTTATAAAATTTTAGTTCCTAAAATACTGCTTTTACTTTTCGTACCATTGTCAAACAATCTTATCTTTGTCAATAATTAAGTACAAAATATCAATAGTGCCCGGTTAAACTCCTCGAATTTTTTTCTTGCAGCTTTTCAACTGGACAATCTGCTCGATGGAGGGATTATTATTGGCGGTGATGTTGTATGGTACGATGATGCTGGAAGGCTATTGATTACTGCTGGTTTAGGCTAACGATCTGGGTTTAAAATTTTGCAAAAATAAAAAAGATCTTTTTAAAAATTTAAAAAGATCTTTTTTTATCATGATATCTTTATATAAAACAGACCAAACAGGTTTTTCCCTGTATTCCACCGCCTCATATTTTTTCTGAGCCAAAATTCTTGTGAATTTTTGTTACGAATTTAGTATTTTTCTCGCGCTTTCATCATTAATATTTGTACAGTGCGGGATACCAGTCTCTTGGGCTGTTTCTCTATTGCCGGACATAATATCTTCACGTGTAATTTTGTTCAGGGAAAATTTTCTTGCACCAGCCATGAGCTGTTGCAAACCGCAGGCAAGTTTATCAGCAAGTGTGCAAAAAGCAATTGCGCCATAGGGAATATTCTTCATCTCATTTTTACCCACTTTTTTCTCTACATCAAAGTATCCTGCAAAAATTTCTTCAGCATAGTTCCCCACTGCCTTTACACTTTTTGGCAATTCAGACCAGTTCCCACTGAGTTCACCCCTTTTATCAGGATTAAGAGCACCCTCAATATTTGCACCAAGGAATCCTGGAATCATAATGGCTCTTCCCATACATATCAGTTTTGTAAATGGTGCACCCAACGCAAGGGCTTTGAATATATGATCTTCCAAGGCAAAACCACCTGCAAATGACATATCAACAACATCTTGTCCCTTTGCAGCTAATATGCTTGCATATTCATGGGCTTTGGCATGAAGATATATTGAAGGAACACCCCAGCTTTGCATCATATTCCATGGACTCATTCCTGTCCCGCCACCAGAACCGTCAATTGTAAGGAGATCCAGATCTGCATCTGTTGCAAATTTTATTGCCATTGCAAGTTCTTCCATTCCATAGGAACCGGTTTTTAATGTTATTCTCTCAAATCCAAGGCTCCGCAAATAATCGACGCTGCTCATAAAATCTTCACGTACCTGATCCACTGTATCAAGATTTGTTCCACCGAGTCGGCTGTGGCGGGCAAAGGACTGAATTGAACGTTCTTCAAATGCCTTTTTAACTTCCGGCAGTGTGGGATCCGGATCAACAACATAACCACGGTTTTTCAGGAAAATAGCGTAATCCAGACTTGTTACCTGAATTTCACCACCTATATCTTTTGCGCCCTGCCCCCATTTTAACTCAATAATACATTTATCACCATACTTGTCTGCAACATATTCAGCAACACCATTTCTAGTATCTTCCACATTCAGCTGAACAATAATAGCACCATATCCTTCGTTATAGCGCAGGTATTCATCAATACGCCGGTCAAGTTCAGGTGCTTTGGTGATTTTCCCTTTTTTTTCAGTCCCGCCGCCGATTTCCGATTTACGATCAACGCCAACAACGTTTTCACCAATTACCACAGGAATACCGATTAAAGAAGCACCTATTGCAAATGAACTCCAGTACTTTGCTGCAATAAATGTTGAACCAAGGGCACCTGTCATCAAGGGAATTTTTATTTTTGTTTTTTTCTTTTTTCCAAACTCAGTCTCAAGACTTACGTTTGGGAAAATACAGTCATCAGGATCATTGGTTAATCTTTCCGAAAGGCCATTGGCCCCGTAGGCATACCCTTGAATTCTAAGGGAATTATAGGAAACCCCAACATGGTTAGTATTATTTGCCCCGGCTGTTACCAGGCCAAAAGATCTTGGGTAAAGAAGTTTACGCCCCACCAGGCTGGAAAGCCATGTCTCGCATTTCCCCTGACAGTCAGCACGGCACAGTGTACACAAACTCGATTCTGCAGGATTACCCCTGTTAGTTGTTCCAAGCACATCATTACTTTTTGAAAATCTCATTTAAAATTTCTCCTTAAAAATTTAGTTTAACTGCAAAAAAAAAGCACCTGCTCTTCTACATCAAGAAACAGACGCCTTTACATATACTTTGTCTGTAAAATATCACTGCGTGCCATTGTACTCAACAGACTTTCAAAAAATTAATTTTGAAAAGAGAAAAAAATATGACAATATTTGTCATACAAACCTTACAAAAACATTAGATTATAAATTATAATAAACTTTACAGTCAAGACTTTATTCTTAATTTATATTTATTTTTTCAGTTATACTAAAGTTCATCAGGTGAAATAAGGTCAGGTTTTACCCCCTTTTTTCCATGGACGTAAAAAATCACGTTTTCTTCAAATACTGCTCCCATTCCATGGGCAGAAAATTTTTTTTTGCGTTGTTGCATTCTTTACATGCCGTAACAAGATTCCCTTTGGTACTCTTCCCCCCCCGGGCCATGGGGACTATATGGTCCATGGTCAGCTTATCATGGGGAACAGCCTTTTCACAATAATAGCAGACGCCCTTTGCAAGCTTCCGCTTCCACCACTGTGTCTTCCGGATCTCCCTTGCTTTATGGCGCTCCCGTTTAATGTCCGATTCGTCTATGTTAGATAAAAATAAATTCATATTGAATTGTCTTTGCGCTCGTTCCCAGGCTCTGACTGGGAACGGAAAAAAATTTATAATTTTTCAATTATCTGCATTTTGTTACAAACATAGGGGTTCTAATTTTGGGCAACAGATGCCAGAGCTCAGCGTATTGCTAAATACCAAACCATATTCACGGAATCATTGAAATCACCACCGTAGGGGCGGATTCCATATCCGCCCTTGCCCGTAGGGGCGGATTCCATATCCGCCCTTGCCCGTAGGGGCGGATTCCATATCCGCCAAAGATACAGGGGCAGAAATGGATTCTGC
>CAZNFB010000324.1:0-3257 GCA_964572105.1 uncultured Desulfobacteraceae bacterium | reverse complement strand
TAAGCATCTATAGCTTCAGAATTAATCAAGTTTAAAGTAGGGACAGTCCTGGCGAATACATTCTTTATTTTTCCCCTGTTGCCGACATTGAAGACTACCCTCTCCTTTTAATTTTAACGGCAAATATTTTTCAGAAAGATCCGCCGCTACAAGAAGAGCTGTCCATGCCTCACGCTGACAGCAGCGAGCAGCTTCATATTCACTCAGTTTTTTGATTACCCCCTGGGTTATTTGCTGCAATTGTTGCCTGGGTTTAGGAGCCAAAGGACTGCTTTTAAGGATGACTCCAAAAGCTATTCCCACTGCAATGGCCGCTCCACAGATTCCCCAGAACCCGCAGGCTCCGCCGGGAACGCTTTTTCCTTTATCAATGGCGGAAAGGATCTCCTCATCTGTTACAGCTCCTCCAAGATTTTTATAAACAGCCAAAATAACACCCGGGATGGTAAAATGATGTTCGGGTCCGTGCAAAGGGAACAAGGGGTGTGCCCGCAACTGATTTAACAGGTCGATCATATCATCAGCATCCGTATGCGTGCAGATATATTTTGTAATTTCAAGCATATCGCTGCCGTGGCAAAGATCACAGACAAAGTGGCCATCTTCACAGACTGCATTGGCCTTTAAATTTTTACCGCAAAAAACACAGGATTCCTCTCTATCCTGAGTCAGGTAATGCAACGGCTTCCCACACAACATACAATCGGCCATGGATTTCGGGGAAACCTTCATGGGATACGGCGAAGATGTTTTCGCCCCCCCGCCTATTGATACATTCACGCTGGTTATTCCATCCGTTTTAAAAGAGTCGCAGCCCTTTTCTGTTTCAGGGGGAATAGAACAGGCACAGGTATTTTTTGCCTCAATATTAGATACACTTCCAGCAGAATCCAGCATGAAAATGGCAGTATCGTTATCTGCGGGATAGGGCCAGTCGGCTTCAGTGGTTTCACCCCGTAAAAGAATTTTTCCGGTATCCATGAGAACAGCCGCATAGGGCCCAGGATAAACCAGACGCTGTTTCACCTTTTCGGGAGGTTTATAAGCTGTGTAAGTGACAGAATAAAAATAGTGGCCCTGCACTTCACGGTAAAAATAACGTTTAATAATACGAATATGATGAAAACCTGTGGCTTCCAGAATCGCCATCAGATGCGGCATAATCAGAGCGCCGGAAATACATTCTCCGCGCAGCTTGGCATCATTCTGAATGGATGGCGGACAGGGCTTGTCCGTAACCACATCGGAAATACAGATCCGCCCGCCGGGTTTAAGTATGCGAAAGATTTCTGCAAAGGTCTTCCGCTTATCTTCGGACAAATTTATCACACAATTGGATATAATTATATCAACTGTCTGGTCATCCACAGGGATCTGCTCCAGATAGCCTTTTTTAAATTCAACATTCCGGTAACCCAGATTATCGGCAACAGCAGAAAGGGAAAGCCTGGCTTTGTTCAGCATATGATCCAGCATATCAACCCCCACCACATGCCCTTTGGAACCCGTCAGCCGGGCAGCAATATAGCACTCCACGCCGGCCCCCGACCCTAAATCCACCACCATGTTGCCGGGCATTATTCCAACATCAAAGACAGGACTGCCGCATCCATAGGAACGGATTCTGGCGGCAACAGGAATATGCTGCAACTCAGCATCGGGATAGCAAACCGGATTAATAATATTTTCATTGTCCGACTCATCTGCGGCGGTGTAAAAATCACCAACCAGACTCCCTGTACCGGTAAAAGTCAAAACGCAATTGGAATGAGTCAGCGCCACTCCCTTTCCATTCTGAACACATTGCCCCACTTTTTCCCCCATTTTCCTTCGTATTTGGGGCCAGGGCCGGTTTTCTCCTGTTAGATCGGCTGAATCAGCCATAATCCAAAGCGCCATGCGATCATACAAGGATACATAGGGGTCATGCCCAATAAAGGAGCCGCCGGAATAGTAACTGTGATCAATATCCCCACCACCGATAATATATTTTAAAGGATTGTTTGAAATTTTTTCGTCCTGGAGAACAGAACAGTTCCGCAAACCATTTAAAACAGGACTTAAACGCCATATTGATTCCAGACTCTCTTCTTTAATATTACCGCAGCAAACAGGGGCCTGCCCAATAAGGGCAGGCGTCGGGTAAACAGCGCCGTCCGGACCGACGGCCAGAGAAGACCAGCCTGCATTACTCAAATCATATTTTGTGCCGGGCATGGAAAACACCTGCGCAGACAGATTCCGTATATTGTCAATGGTAACATGAGACTGATCAGCCTTTTTCCGGGACTCCACCAGCTTTTCAAATAAATAGTCCAAAGAGACAAAAGCCTGCTCCGTGGCCCTCCCAACCATGAACATCCACATATAATGGATGCTGGCAAAATTGTATTCAGCAGCCAGAGCCACCATATCCGGCATCTGGTGATAATTACCCGCATATATCGCCATGGACAAGGTAATTTCAATATCAACTTCGCAAAGAGCTGAAAAGCTGGCAAGGAGCCTTTGATACGTCCCCTTACCCCGGAATTTATCATTGACCTCTCCAATACCGTCAACACTTATCTGCAAGAAAAGACGATTCAGGGGAAGGGTTTTGAAAAAATCCAGGTGGTCTGGTACCAAAAGACCATTGGTCAATATCACCAGCCTGGTATCAGGATGATCCATCAATATTAATCGGCATATGTCCTGAAAATTCGGGTGAACCAATGGTTCACCCCCTGTAAGGTAATAAAGCCGGGTTCCCAGAGAATAAGAGGCCTCAACTGCTTGGGCAACGTCCCCATAAGAGAGCGTAGTTTCCGTTTTTGGTGAACAGGAAAAAAGGCAATGGGAACAGGCCAGATTGCAGCGATCTGTAATGTGCAGCCAGCATTCATCAAGGGCTTCCAGACAAAGAGAAGAAGCACGACCCTCATATGTTTCCCCAGAAGGGGAAGAAAACAACGAAAGAAACTGCGTAGCCTTTATCATCTCAGGGGAAAAATTGCCGTTGACGTTTTTACCGAAAACCGCCCCTTTTTCTTTTTTTATAATCTCCTGAAGAAGTCGATCCCCGGCAGTGTTGGGGACCACCCAGTCTGGAGTATCCCTCCGGACATATATCGGTGTTTTGTCATATTCCAGTCGCGTCCATTGCGACAAATTGCTGATTGTCATTGCATCCTTATATATAGACTTTTGCAGTGGTGTCTGATTTAGAGAATTCCAAGAAAAAAATACTTAAAAGTTTAATTGTTTTTCCGCTATTG
>CAZNFB010000323.1:0-3266 GCA_964572105.1 uncultured Desulfobacteraceae bacterium | reverse complement strand
ATCAAGATAAATATTTATCTTAATTTTTAACAATATACACACGCATGCTCTTGTATATTTATTGATATAATATCGCTGAAATGTGGAAATAAAATAAAACAGTCTATTAACTATGTACAATTTTTTATCAGATTATCAAGTTTTTTTGATAATCTGATAAACAGCATATTATATAATGGGTATAATTAAACATTTGAATGAAATTCTTCATAGGAGTTATCAAGCTCTTGGCTATTAGTTTTTAATTTTAAAGGTATTCCTTGCTTCTTCAGCCATTTATAAAAAGGAAGCTTGATGCGATAAAAAAGCCTTTTTTAAATAAAACTGCTCCATAAAAGAAAAATACCAAAGAGAATTAATAAACTTCCTGCTGCAGTATTGATATATTTCAATATTTTCGATGCTTTTTTTATAAATACAAGGATATAGTTTATAAAAAGGGAGATGATCAGAAAAGGGATAGCAAGTCCGGCAGAATATGTTCCAAGGAGTAAAACGCCCTGCCACACAGAGTCTTTGCTCGCTGCTATTGCAAGTATGGAACCGAGTAAAGGGCCGATACAGGGAGTCCACCCTGCGCCAAAGGCCATGCCAACCAGAAACGCTCCTAAAAAATGCATTGGTTTTTTTTCAACATGAACCCTTTTTTCAAATTCCAGGCCGCCGATTCTAAGCCAGCCTGTTAAGTGGAGTCCGAAAATAATAATTATCAGGCTCCCTATAATTTTTATATGTTTTATATATTGCGAAACAAAGCCGCCTATTAATGAAGCGGATGATCCCAATAGAATAAAAACAAGCGAAAACCCTGAAACAAAAAGAATTGTGGAAAAAAAAACCTTTTTTCTCATCTCAAGAGTTGTCCCCTCTGTCAGGTCTTCCAGAGAAAAACCTGTAATAAATGAAAAATATGCGGGTATCAAAGGGAGGACGCATGGAGAAAAAAAAGATATCAATCCTGCTAAAAATGCCACTGGAAATGAGACGGCTTCTGCAAACATAATATTTACAACCCCTTTTAAAAAAGATAAAGTATATACTCATACAAAAATTGGGTGCAACTATTCAGCTATGGATATTCAGATAATAAATTTCATAGGGCAGATGTTAGAACTGAGCTATGGTGAGATTTAAAAAGCTCTGGCTGTTTGAGCGCAGCGAGTTTCTGAGGTTTTTAAATTTTATTATATCTCAGTCTATAGCTGAAATTAAAACCAGCCCAAAAATTATTTAAAAAATTCACATACCAGCAAATATGTCAAGGGTTAATTCATGGATAAAACACCCCCGTATCCTCTTATTCTGGCTCCGGCCGGTAACAGAGGAGCTTTTCTCGCTGCAATCGCGGCAGGTGCGGATGCAATCTACTGTGGGCTTAAAACTTTTTCTGCACGCATGGAAGCATCAAACTTTACAGAAGACCAGCTTGCTTTACTAATCGAGCTTGCGCATAAAAAAAATATAAAAGTATATGTAACCTTAAATACTCTTTTAAAATCGGAAGATCTCAGCAAGGCAGAAGAATTATTAATAAAACTGGAAAGATATGTTAAGCCTGATGCCATAATAATTCAGGATCTTTCCTATGTTGAAATTGCAAGGCAAATCGGTTTTTCAGGGGAGATTCATTTGTCCACCCTGGCTAATTTAAGTTCTCCAGAGGGATTGGAGCTGGTTCATAAAAAATTTAAAATAAACAAAGTCGTCATACCAAGGGAACTTAATATCGATGAAATAAAAACAATGGCCAGTGCCTGCCCCGAAACCCTTGATCTTGAAATGTTCATCCATGGAGCTCTTTGTTACGGCGTTTCAGGACGATGCTACTGGAGTAGCTATTTAGGCGGCAAAAGCGGATTAAGGGGAAGATGCGTTCAGCCCTGCCGAAGAGTCTATTCCCAAAAAGATACCAACGGAAAATTTTTTTCCTGTATTGATCTTGGCCTGGACACCCTTGTTAAAACCATTCTTGATATCCCGCGGATCAGAGTATGGAAAATCGAAGGTCGAAAAAAAGGGGCCCACTATGTTTACTATACTGTCATGGCATATAAAATCCTGAGGGACTCGGGGAAAGATCCAAAAATGAAAAAAACTGCCATAGCTTTTCTTAATCAGGCCCTTGGCAGACAGCTGACCCATTATAATTTTCTCCCCCAGCGTTCATATAGTCCCATACGGGAAACAAGCCATACAGGGTCTGGACTTTTTGTAGGGAAGGTGAGCGGCTCCAGACAAAAACCGTATCTTATAACAAGGGAAGAGCTTCTTGCAAATGACCTTCTCCGTATTGGTTATGAAGATGAACCATGGCACCAGATAGACAGGGTGGGAAAATATGTGCCGAAAAAAGGCCGGTATTACCTTAGAATACCAGAAAAAAAGTTTAAACATGGTGCCCCTGTCTGCCTCACGGACAGGCAGGAAAAAGAGCTCCAGGAGAAACTGGATCATTTGGAAAATGAGCTTGCTAAAATCCAAAAAAATTTAAAGGAAAGTACAAAGGACCTTAAGTATAAAGCTCCAGCCGAGTTGCCTTTTAAGAAAAAAAGTCAAAACAAGCTGCAGAATACAGATATAGATATAAATATATACAGGGGGTATGGTGGGGAAACTCCCGCGGGAGATATGGGATTATGGCTTTCTCCCATCACCGTGAAAAAAGCTGTAAAGACTTATTTAAAAAGATTATGGTGGTGGCTTCCCCCTGTAATATGGCCCGAAGATGAAGATAAAATAAAAGAATATATAAACCTCCTCCTTGAAAAAGGATATAAAAATTTTGTCCTGAATGCTCCCTGGCAAATATCTTTTTTTAACAATATCAGGGAATTGAATCTATGGGCCGGTCCTTTTTGCAACCTTGCCAATCATTTATCCATCAACATAGTCGCTTCCATGGGCTTTTCAGGGGCCATTGTGAATCCTGAATCAGGCAAAAATAACCTTTTGTCCCTTCCCGAAAAATGTGATATCCCATTGGGAATAGTTATTTCCGGCAACTGGCCCCTTTGTATATCAAGAATAATTTCAGAAAAGATTAAGCCTAACCAGCCTTTTGTCAGTCCAAAAAAAGAAGAAGGATGGGTAAAAAAATATGGTTCTCTTTATTGGGTATATCCGAACTGGCAGCTGGATTTAACCGATAAAAAGGAGATTCTTCTTAAAGCAGGTTATAATTATTTTATACACCTTGCGGAACCTTTACCTGAAAATGTAAATTTGAAAAAAAGACCTGGTCTTTGGAACTGGGATATGGGGCTTTT
>CAZNFB010000322.1:0-3276 GCA_964572105.1 uncultured Desulfobacteraceae bacterium | reverse complement strand
CTAAGAAATTCTACGAAATTTATTAAATACGCTACAAAAACAATTAAACTCCCCTTCTGATTAAACCTGCTGCCTATCTTAAATCAGCGACGCTGAATAGTTACATAAAAAGAATCTCATGATTACTCTTCAATTTCATATGTTTTGATTTTGCTTAAAAGGGAAGGATGGCTTATTTCAAGAAGTTTTGCCGTTTTAGTACGATTTCCGCTGGTTGCCTCAAGAGCCCTTGAGATAAGTCTTTTTTCCATAATTTGTCTGGCCTTTTTGATTGAAAAACCTCCAAAAATATCATCCATTCTTGAGTTCCCCTGTTGTGCACCTAACTCAGGTGGAAGGTTTTCAGGGAGAAGGACCCCTTTTTCAGCCAAAATAACCCCCCTTTCAATGGCATTCTCCAATTCCCGTATATTTCCAGGCCACCCATGCTGCAAAAGCATGGTAACAGCTGCAGGGGATAAATCCTTTATCTCCATCTTAAATTTTTTGTTAAATTTATCAACAAAGTATCTGGCCAGTAGAGGTATATCTTCTGCACGCTCCCTTAAAGGGGGAAGATTAATGGGAAGAACATTCAATCTGTAATAGAGATCTTTGCGAAAAGTCCCTTTATCAACTTCATCACTTAATTTTTTTGATGTTGCTGCCATAATCCGTACATCTATTTTTTTTATTTTTGAATCCCCCACCCGCCTTATCTCGTTTTCCTGGAGAACACGCAAAAGTTTTACCTGCAACTGCAGGGAAAGTTCTCCTATCTCATCAAGAAAGATTGTTCCTTTGTCCGCTTCTTCAAAAAAACCTTTTTTGTGCGAATCAGCGCCGGTGAATGCCCCTTTTTTATGACCAAAAAATTCGCTTTCCAGTAGATTCTCAGGTATACCGCCGCAATTTACAGGGACAAAGGGGAACTTTGATCGTGTTCCATTAAAATGAATGCTGTTTGCTATCAACTCTTTTCCGGTTCCTGTTTCGCCTAAAATCAAGACTGTGGTATTATATTGCGAAGCTTTTTCTATCAGCCTGATAACAGGCTGCATTGCTTTGGCCTGGGCAATCATCCCCTTTATTTTATACTTTCCCTTGATCTGCTGAATCTGTTCTTTTAAAAACAGGTTTTCCTTTTTTAATGTTTCCCTTTCCATGGCCTTTTTCAGAGTGAGAAGGACTTCATCCATCTTAAATGGTTTGGATATATAATCGTAGGCTCCCTGCTTCATTGCCTCAACTGCGGTATCAAGGGAACCGTATGCAGACATCATAATCACAGGTGTCCTGGTTAACAGTCCTTTTGCGGACGATAAAAAAGCCATGCCATCCATAACAGGCATTTTTAAATCGCAGAGTATAAAATCATATTGATCATTATTGTTTTTTGTATCCAGCACCTTTTGGAGACCCTCTTCACCGTTTAATGCTGTATCCACACGGTATCCCGATTTTTTTAACAGGGCGCATAGCATATGGAGCATATTTTTTTCATCATCAATTATGAGTATTTTTTCATTCATCTTATTTTTCATTGCTTATTCTGTCCATATTAACAGGGAGGTGAATTGTTATCCTGCTCCCATTCTCCTTTTTGCCTGAAGCCTTGATGGTTCCGCCATATTTTTCGATTATCATAAAGCATACAAAGAGACCCAGGCCCGTCCCCTTGCCAGGTTCTTTTGTGGTAAAAAAAGGATCAAAAATATTGTCCATATTTTCTTTTAAAATTCCCGGGCCATTATCCGCAAGCTCTATTTTAATAGCAAGGGATCTTTTTTTTGAACCTGGTTTTGAGTATTGGACTGTTTTAGTGGTAATACTTATTTTTCCCTGTGAAATATTTTTTAAATCATTTATGGCATCGGCTGCATTCATTATCAAATTCATAAACACCTGACGCAGTTGCTCTGAATCGGCAAAAATTATATCATTTTCAGCACACAGGAAAACCTCAACGGTCATATTCTTCACCAAAGGATGAGATTTGATTTCATCAACAAGTTCCCGTATCAGGTCATGCACTGAAACAGCAGTTGCCTGGGCAACCCCTTCCCTTGAAAAATCGAGGAGCTGACGTATAATATTATTTATTCTGTTTATTTCATTTTCAGATCTTTGGATATAGTCTTTTTTTTCACCATCTGAAACATCCTCTCTTTTCAGCAAATCAAAATAACCAAGAACAATACTAACCGGATTCCCTATTTCATGGGCAAGCCCTGCTGACAAGCGTCCTATGGAGGCCAGCTTTTCCATCTGAACAATTTTTTTCTGGGCATTTTTTAAGTCTGCATTGGCCTCTTTAAGTGCATCCACTGTTTTTTTAAGATCTTTTTTGTCTTTTGATATCCGCTTCAGCATTCTGTTTAAAGAAACCGATAAATTATTAAACTCATTAGTATCTTTTTCATAAAGAGAAAAAGGGTCATCAGTTCCATCAAACTCTTCCGCTCTTTTTAAAAGCCGGTGTAAAGGTTTTATGGTTATTTTAGAAAACCGCCTGACTCCTATAAACGTAAGGGCAAATGTATTGATCAGAATATAGGAAAAAAGGATTTTTTGGGATTGTATGGTTGATTGGTATGTTTTCTTAAGGGGAAAAAGAATACTTATTCCGGCAAGGATCTGTTTTCCGTCTCTTAATGGTGAGGATATAACAAGATATTTTTTTTGAGGCCAAAAAAAGCTCCCGCGCAAACCTTCAAAAGATGTTAAAGAGATACCGGATCTCATAGCCTTTTTAGCAAACATAAAAAGTTTCGTTTCCGGCAGATCGGTCATCCCGAACATATATTTTTTTTCAACATTTTTATCAAAAAAAAGAGCGCAGGAAAATCCGGTTTTATGCGTTATTTTGCGTAACAGGTATTTACAATCATCTGTCATCAAAAACTTTCCATCCCTGGAACTGTTTTTTAATTTTTCTTCAACAAAGGAGATAAACAGGTGTCCCCTGGAAATTTCCAGATCACAAAGGGCCTTGTGATTTATATTAATTAATATAAGATCGGTCAATATCATCCCGGCAAAGAGGAGAAAGGCAATATTGATTATAAAATATATTTTTAATTTGCTTGTAAACATATTTATTAATGACTTAACCTAGTGTTCACCATTTTATAGCAGAATCGTTCAAAGAACAGGTTAAAGGGAAGCAGTGTTTGTCAAGCAAGTTGTCGCCTAAATTAAAATCATTTTTTTGTAATAATATTTTTTAAAGCCCGCATTTAATTCGCTTCGCTCATTTTTTTTAGGTTTTTTAAGGCATGGGCAAAATACTTCCTG
>CAZNFB010000321.1:0-3330 GCA_964572105.1 uncultured Desulfobacteraceae bacterium | reverse complement strand
CCCCTACCCCAGCCAAACTCATTGTATTTACAAATATCAAGTTGATCATCTACAAAATTTGTAGCTGAATTTTCATTATAATTTCCTTGTTTTTATGACAGAAGTTCAGGAGTAAGGTACTACTCTACTATGGATGTACCAGACAAATCAAGGATGGATGAGCCTGTAATGACAGTACAATTATTCAGCATTCTTGAAGACAGGGCCGGATAATAATCACTTTACATATCTGCTATCTTAAAATATATTTATAGATTATTATAGCTATTCACCATTGGCCGATTAGAATCTTGCGCAAGGAAAATTAATGGAATCTTCTTTTTATAAGACAAAATGGTTTGAGGTTAAAAAAAAATCAAATCACCATGAGCTAAAAAGCTTATCCTGTCAGATCGCATACTCTTTTCTTGATTATTATCTCAAGGACTGCCACTACGAAGCCGAGTATATTGATCTCCTCTGCCGAATGACAACATTTTCAGACGACCCGCACCTTAACAATCCCGGTACACAGGCCCTGTTTGGCATTATTGTGGAAAGTTTATGCGATGATTTTGAAGAATTACAGACATCCACCTACAACAGGGTGATGACCCAGGTAATCTCCTTTTGCCGTGATCATCGTTCCGGCAAAAAACTCGATTCCTCCTTAAAAAAATTTAATATGCACTCCCAGAAGGATCTGCTCCACCGGATTGAAAAGATCAGAAACAACGGAAACATCCTCCCTGATCCAGGACCTGTAAAAAAAATTTTACTTTTATCACGGGTTACCATAGGTGCAGATGTTGCCATAACCAGTGTTATTATTCAGAGGCTTATAAAATATTTTCCTGACGCGGAAATCATTATCATGGGTTCCGGTAAACTAAGGGAAGTCTATGGGGGTAATCCCATGATCAGGGTAAAAGAGGTGCCATATACAAGGAGGGGGGGGCTAATCCCACGCCTGTCAAGCTGGCATACTGTGCTCGACATAATCCAGGAGGAAACCGGAACATTATCCTCTGAAAATTTTATTCTCATTGATCCTGATTCCAGATTATCCCAGCTTGGTATTTTGCCCCTGGTCCCCCCCGATAATTACTTTTTTTTCGACAGCCGCTCCCACAGCGTTTTTAATAACAAACTGAGTATGGTTGAACTGACCAATACCTGGCTGGATAAAATAACAGGGGAAACCAAATTTTCCTATCCTGAAGTATGGACAAAAAAAGATGATACTGATCAGGCTAAAAAATTTTGTACTTCTTTAAGAAATAACGGGGCAAAAAATATAATTGCTGTAAATTTTGGAGTGGGGGGAAATTCTCGAAAAAAAGTAGGAACGGAGCTGGAAACAAGACTCCTGTTTACCCTGCTCCAGGAACCTGATACAATAATTATCCTGGATAAAGGTTTTGGAAACAAGGAGCTTGAAGATACAGATATTTTATTGGAATCTGTTGAGAATAACGGTTATCCTGTATTTAATACATCCCTTGATCCCAATGAAATAAAAAATATAAAATATGGGATCGTGGGGATTGAATGCAGAATCGGCCAGATAGCAGCCTTAATTGCAAACAGCAATGAATTTATAGGATACGATTCTGCGTGCCAGCACATTGCAGCGGCATTTAGTATCCCATGCCTGACAATTTTTGCAGGTTCAAATAACATGCGTTTTATACGGCGCTGGAGCGCCTATGGGAAAAAAAGCTCCCATATAATTCATGTGGATACCTTGACAAACCCCGATGCCCTTGACATGGAGAATTTGAATGCACGCATCAGTCATACAAGAGCAATGCGTAATTTTGTAAGAATATGAAAATACTTTTTATTTACCCAAATAGTGGTTCGCAAATCGGGTTTAACTACGGCGTTGCCCATATTTCAGCTGTGCTTAAACAGGCAGGGCATAATGTGGAGCTTATTCAATTTTGTGAAGGAATTGATACGCTCCTTTCAAAAACCGAGTTCATTAATAAATTTAATCGGACAGCACCGGATCTGGTGGGATTTTCCGTTGTAACAAATCAATGGGGATACGCAAAACAGATTGCAAAATGGATTAAAGAGATATCTTCTGTCCCGCTTATATGCGGCGGCATTCACACAATGGCAGCCCCTGAAGAAATTTTACAGACAGGTCTGTTCGATTATATTATTCGTGGTGAAGCTGAGGAAGCATTTTTGGAATTTGTTGAAAAGTTTCAACGTGGCGAAGAAGTTGTAAATATCAAAAATCTTGGGTTCTGCAAAAATGATCAGGTCAAAATAAATCCCATGCGCCTTCTTCCGGATCTTACCATGCTCCCCTTTAAAGATTATGATATTTTTAATTTCCAGAAAATTATTGATGCAAAAAACGGATGGGTAGGCCTGATGGCTTCGAGGGGATGTCCCTTTTCATGCACATACTGTTTTAACCACCAGATGGTTACCCAGTACAGGCATGATCTTAACTGCAGCATGAAACAGTTAAACTATATCAGGCATTTTAACCTGTCAGATATAATTTATGAAATAGAGTATCTGCTAAAAAGATATAACAATATAAATACATTTATTTTTGATGATGATCTTTTTACGTTTTACAAGGATTATGTTATTGATTTTTGCAGGGAATATAAAAAAATATCTTCCATACCCTTTGTTGTTAATGCCCATGTGGGATTTTTTGATGAGCAACGGGCCAGCTCCCTTGCAGATGCCCGTTGTAAAATTGTAAAATTTGGAGTGGAAAGTGGGAGCAGCAGGATCAGACAAAAAGTCCTAAGACGGCGAATGAGTAACAAGACAATCATTGACTCCATAAGTGTCGCAAAAAAATATAAGCTTCACACCTCTGTTTTTCTGATGATAGGACTTCCAGGGGAGACCACTTACGACCTGATGGAAACAATTAATCTAATGGGAAAATCTTTGCCGGGCCGTTATAGATGGTCTTTTTTCTTCCCTTTTCCCAAAACAGCCGCTTATGATATAGCTGTTGAAGCAGGCCTTGTAAACTCTGAAAAGATGGTTGAAATGGTTAATTTCACAGAAGGGACATGCCTCGACTTTAATGATGAACATAATCTTTTGTTAAAAAAGGTGGGACGCCTGATGCCATGGTTTGTTAATGCGGCTTCTGATCTCCCTGTGGCAGATTTTTATAAGGATAAAGTGAATGAAATTTTATCATTAAATACGGATGAATGGGAAAAAAGATCCGATGATTTTTATACCCAGGAGGGTGAAATATCAAAGGAGTTTGTTAAAAAGGGGTTGAGCCACTATGCCATTAAATATAATCCGTTTATGGGGGTTATTTCAGATTATTTTATAATGGATGGGGCATAG
>CAZNFB010000320.1:0-3332 GCA_964572105.1 uncultured Desulfobacteraceae bacterium | reverse complement strand
CCCATGCTAAAAAAGCCAATAGTCGGTTTAATAATAAATGGTAATGGTAATTCATTAAATTCAATATTTTTTAAATCTTCAACCCGTACCTCTTTGAAAGTAAAGTTTGGAAAAATTGATTTTGTTAGTTCACGAAATTTCAATTTATCTTTAAATAATTTTATTTTTTCAGGAAGATTACTGAAAGCCAAATGTTTAATTATCCAATCTATTGAATTTTCAGATGTCGTATATATGATAGGATTATTTATCTTTCGAGCTATTTCAACAGCCTCATCTTCGCTAATTATCTTTGTACCATCATAAAGACCTGACTTTTTCGCTGTTTTTGTACCAACTACAGGTATGCCATTGTCTTTAACAGTCATTTTGAAAAATTTTGAAATATATGGTTTATCTACAAAAAACATTATTCTACCCCTGGTTAAATGTAATTATTCAGCTGTGCTGATTTTAGGCATGCAACAGGCATGATCTGATTAAATTTTATTATAGCTCAGTTTATTGCTGAAATTATTTATGTGACGGTCTATAGACGCGAGTCTTTCATGATTTAATCAGATTATGCCTGAAGTTATACATATTAGCTGAATAGTTACACTTCAAGTAATATTTCTTTGCATATTCAGTTTTAGCAAAAAATGTATAATAACATAGAATTTCTTCAGGAATAATTTCTTGGTTATTTTTTTACATTAAGACTTAGGAACGAAAATTTTATAAATGGTATTAAAGCTTTTGTTACACATTTTGAGTCCAATGCGATCTGAAAGATCAGCGACAATTTCATTGGCTTCATCTGTGACACGTTGAATTTTAAATAAATATTGCAACTCCAAACGGACCACTGGTGAAACAATAATTTCATGGTCATTTATCAGTTCCCTGGCTTGTTCACTCAGCTTTTTTATTTTTCCCGCATAGAGCCACACGACTACATGTGTATCAAGGTAAATCAAGGTTCACCTCCTTTTCCCAGCTAATACTCACAAGATCGTCTGGATTTCCCTTAATCACATTTGGTCTTGATACTAAATTTTGAAGTTTATCTGCTTTTCCCACCGATATGATTTTTAATTTTCTGCCCCTTTATTAATTTCAATTGGGATGCCTGTATTCAATACTTCATCAAGTAATTTGTATATATTTCCTCGCAATTCGGTTACTGTAATTGTTTTCATAGTTATTCTCCCTGCAAAAGTACGTACGTTGCATCATATCGATACGTACAGGCTGAAATAAAAATCAATTTAAATCAAGAAATAAATCTACGGTCTATGGTATACCCAAAAAGAGGATTTACTTGACATAAACACAAACTTTAATTATTAAAATAGACACTTTAATACACATTCTGCTATGCAATTAACTTTCAGGGAAGACGGTTAAAATCCGTCGCGGGCCCGCCGCTGTCTTCGGGGACGAACGCCGCATCATGCCACTATTCGTAAGATATCGGATGGGAAGGCGCGGCAAGTAGATTGATCCGTCAGCCAGAAAACCTGACCGTTATTGAAAATAGTATGCCTGGCTTCCGGGGAACGGAGCAGTCTCTATTCAGGCCAATAATAAAAAAACGGCACCCCGGACCAATACATCAGGTTCGGTTTTTTTTTGCACGGGCAAAAAAGCTCTGTAATTTTTAAATAAGTCAGAATAAAACGGTTAATCAGATCAGCATTTTTAAGGATATAAGGCCCATGAATACTCCCATTATCATAACAGCCTTCGGCACAACATCGACAGCCCTTAACACCTATTCCTACATGGATAAAAGATTAAAAAAATATTTGCCGGAGCACGAAATTATCTGGTCATATTCATCAAGGATGGTAAAGGACTGGATAAAAAAAAGACACAATATCGAAATGAAACATCCCCACCAGGTCCTTAATGAATTAAAGAAAAAAGGACATTCATGGGCTGTGGTTCAATCTCTTCATCTTATTTGCGGCCACGAATTTTACAGACTCGTAAGCGAAGTTAACATTCCCGGAATAAGGACATCCATGGGACTCCCCCTGCTCACCGAACCTGAAGATTATGAGATTGTAGCACATGAGATCAAATCAGCATACCAGAGTAATAAAGATGAAGCCCTTGTTCTGGTGGGTCATGGAACAGACCATCCCGGCTGGACAGCATATACAACGCTTCTACATATATTCCGTGAAAAATTTGGGGGGAAAATATTTATGGGTGCAATAGAGGAAGGATATCTGTCAAAAGAAAAAACAATTAAAGATGTCAAAAAAGCCGGATTTAAAAAAGTACACCTTATCCCCTTTATGATTGTGGCAGGAGTCCACTTTCATGAAGATCTCGCAGGGGATGACGATTCCTGGAAAACAGGATTTGAAGAAGAGGGTTTTTCAGTCACAATTGAACCCTCCGGTTTAGGTTTCAACAAAGGCATAACAGAAGTATATTGCAAACATATACAAGATGCGCTGAATATAATTCCTGATTCTTCTCCCATCAGGAACGTGGATTAGATTAGGAACGGAGATAGAACAAGTTGAGCAGAGATAGCGCAGGATTTTGGCCCATATACAAGGCGCATTAAAGGTTGCATACTTATACATTCGGCCTTTGATGCAACGAAGTAGATGGGCCAAAAGACAAGCTATTTCGTTCAACTTATAAAATTTTCGTTCCTTAATTAAAGACAAATAAAATTATTCAGCGTCGCTGATTTTAAGCATGCTTCAGCATTATACCTGAAGCTTAAATAACAGCTGAATAATTACAAAAAAAACTGCATAAATCGGGGTACAGATGAAGCCAGAACATATAGAGGCATTAAGCTTTAAAATTATAGATAAAGAAGCAGGAAATCATAACTTTTCCCCGGATGAGTGGGAAATTGTCCGGCGCATGATACATACTTCCGCAGATTTTGAATATATGAAAACCATAAGGTTTCATCCCGGTGCTATCTCCGCAGGAATTTCCGCCATATGCGGAGGAAAGCCTGTTATCACCGATACAAATATGGCAAAAGCGGGGATTCGTCAAAAAGATCTGAAACAATTTGGCGGGGAGGTTAAATGTTTTATAATCGACCCAAGGGTCAATAAAATAGCCGAAGAGACCGGTACAACACGGGCAAAGGCTGCTGTTGACATTGCTGCGGCTGAAATGGAAGGTGGAATATATGTGGTGGGAAATGCCCCCACCGCACTTTTACGTTTAATTGAGCTCATAGAGGCGGGTAAAGGGCTCCCTGCCCTTGTAATCGGACTCCCTGTGGGCTTTGTAAATGCAGCGGAATCTAAAGATGCCCTGGTCAAATCAAAAATCACCCACATCTCAAACATTGGCCGTAAAGG
>CAZNFB010000319.1:0-3335 GCA_964572105.1 uncultured Desulfobacteraceae bacterium | reverse complement strand
TACTAAAACAATATCAGTTGTATCAAAATCAAGTTCATCTTTCTTTTTTGTTTGCTCCCGTACTCCTTGCGAGTCATAATAGATGCACCTCCTTTTATTTAATTTGTTAAAATCCCCCAATAAGTCTCTCCATTGAATAACAGTTTTTTGAGGGACTATAAATTTATTATCTTCAAATTCAGTATGGTTTACGCAGGCACAAAATATTTTATCTAAAGCATAATATATTTTGTTTTTGTTAACCTTGCGCTTGATTCTGGCATTCATTTTTATTATCTCCCCCTATTTAACATTTTTAACAAATTCTTGAACAGTAGGAACCCCAATAAACTTTTTAGCCGGATCTTTCTTTGCAGGCGTATATCTACAAATTTCAGGGCACCAGGTCTTTTTAAAAAACTTGTCCGGCACTATCTTTTCAACGTAGATGCCATACATGAACATTACCAATTTCTGGTTTATACTAAAGCTGGTGGCGCCATACTTGTTATGTTTGCCTTTAGTATCTACAATAATCTCATGCCTATCAAAATACATTGAATGAACAAAAAACTTTTTTAAAAGCGGTGTTACTAAAAACTTAAAATCAGCAGTGTATTGATGTTTTTGGAATAAAAATTTCTCAACTGATTTTGTTTTTCCTCTTATAATTTTATCGTAGGTGGTTGCCGCACGGGTTGTAAGCAGGTACTCAGCAGGCTGATAAACGATATCTTTTATTAGCCCGTTTTCTTCACCTTCCAATAGCCAATTGTAAAAGAAAAATTCTTCATCTGATTTAAAGTCTATCCTTTGCATTTATAATCCCAGTAAGCCCATACCAGGCTCTTTGTTTATGATACGCAGCTGCTCTTTCTCGAACTCGTCAAAATCTTTGCAGTCTACCGTTTCGAGGTAAGCCTCTTTTATCACCCCTGCGCATAGGGCTGGCTTATCATGAAGTCTATTGAAAAGCCCAACCGCATAGAAAAATCCTTCGAGGGCTGCTTCTTCTTGTGCTTTTTGCCTGTCCATATTTTCATCCCTCCGTTTTAATTCCTGCCTATAAACGTTTATATTGCCATGAACAGGCCATTCATGGCAGTTGCAAAGTGTATTTTTCGAGCCTTTTGGCCGTCCGCTTTTTTTCACATCCGTTTCCACTTAACTTCAAAAGTTAATTGCTCCATAAACTCCTTGATTTTAGGCATTTGATATTTATCCCTGAGCCGACCAACAATACGAATTGACCCATTTTTAGCAGTTTCCCATTCCCGACAAAAATGGCTGTACAATTCAAGCATATCATAGAAATGATAAAGATTTTGTTCCAGGGAGTCGGTTTCTTTCCACTTAAAGTGCCAATAGTCTTCAAGCTGCTCTTTTGTTTTTTCTGTGAGTTCGCCGTCAAATGCTTTGCCAAGATCAAGGATTGTGCTTTTTATTTCCTTTTCTGTTATTTCCATGATTCTCCTATTAGTCTATGAACGTCAAAGTGTCATGCGAGACTTCTACAACTTCGCCACTTATTTTTTCTATAGAAGCGGCTATATACGATCCCTCTTCATCCGCAACAGTTCCAATGTGTAAAACAGTTACAGTCTCAAGTGGTTTTTCTTTTTTATGCCAATCTTTATATAAAAATGCTTTTCGATTGATCATTCTGTTCTCCTATGTCATTTTTGTTAGTTACCCGCAGGTTTTCCCTCTATTATTCCCAGTTCTCCTTCGGGAGGTTATGCCTGTTTGTCGAGCGATCTTTGGACTTGCTGCATCGCCCAATCAAGCTTGCTTGCTGGAACCATATTTACCACGTCCTCAATGTTGGCGCTTAAATCGTTAGGGGAGTACATTCTTTTGAACATCGCTTGCCAACTCTCCGGCAATTTAACCAACCCGTCTTTTAAAGTGCTCCTTGCAAAATCCTGCATTTGATCATTCATATTAATTCCTTTCGCCCGTAGGCATAACAGCATAAATTTATAAAAAATTAATCTGTGTTAGTTACCCGCATGTCCCCCCGATCAGTCGCCAAACTGTCCAGGCAATAAATGAAAAAGCATATAGGCCAACCTGGATAATCCAGGGGGAACTTTGTTTGCTGCGCTGTGCGGGGGCAGCGCAAGGAGTGGCCTGATGCTGACTGTTTAACTATTTATATTTTAATACAAATCCTCACTTGCGGCACAAGCTATATCGTAGGCGATTTCGATGTTTTCTAAATCCCTCAGCTTAGTTATTTTAAGACATTTTTTAATCTCAACGAACTTAGCCTCATAATGATCCACAAATTTTTTCGCCATGTACCAATTTTCTGCTGGAATTGCATCTAACAAATCTTTTCTTTTCATTTTTTTTATTCCTTTCTTTTTTTAATTCAACCGGAAATAACAGACACCAACGCCATGTAATGCCAGAAATACCCAAAGCCGATGCCCGCTATGAAAACTAGGCCGAATGTTGTTATTTTATTCACCATCATTCTCTCCTATCAGGATAAGTTTTTCAATATCCTGTAATGTTTTGAAATTCAAATCTTTCATGTTTTGGTTGGAACCAAAGCTTTTAGCGATAAAATAACAGATCCTGTCTGCTTCCTTTGCGTCCTCCCATTCTTCCGCATTCAAATATAAAACAGAGCCAATATTCTGCCCAGTCTCTTCCCAGGTTTCCAGGTCATATCGCGTTTCACAATAATCACCTTCCTTACAATAAAAATATTTTCGGCCTACTTTCATAACAGTGACAGGTGTCAAATTTTGCTCCCTGCCGTAGCTCGCAGCGCTGCCCACATTTAGAGAGTACAGAGTTTGTCCTATTTTCGGTTTTTTTCTCATTTCCTCACCCCCATTTCAACCTCCTTCGCTTTCCATTTTTCTGCTTCTGCTTCTTTTTTTTCGCAATACACAATTCCGTTAGCCTGATCGAGTAAATCTTGATAATGCTTGTCGTGCAAAAACTCTATCAAAATACTTTTGCCGATAATTTTGACATCGTCTATATCAAGTTCAGCCGATATATTCGGGGATATTTTTATGCCGTATTTGTCTTTTGCACCTTGCTCACCTGGGGTGTAAGTTGCTTCTAGCTCAAGTCCCTTAAAGTAAAGTTTCATATTATTTATTCTCCTCCTGTTCGGTATTATCTTTGAGGTAATCTGCGAGTCGTTGCATCTCGGCTATTCCGCCAGAAATTTCAGCCAAATATTCAGACTCTTTAAAATATTTATTATTTTTATATTCGCTTTTTAAATATTTTATGCGTTCTTTGATTATATCTATTATCTGCATTTACATCTCCTTTTCAAGTCCTCTTATAAGTTTTTCCAGCGCAATTTCTCTTATAAGTTTTTCCAG
>CAZNFB010000318.1:0-3383 GCA_964572105.1 uncultured Desulfobacteraceae bacterium | reverse complement strand
TAACGTGGACTAATTTTTTTAAAACAAACCTCTTTCCTGTTACAATCGGCAATATTATTGGAGGCTTGTTAATAGGACTATTTTATTGGGTCATTTATTGTCATTCTGACCTTATGAAAAATGAAAAAAGGAATGATTTATTAAAAAAATATATTACGAAGGGAAGGCGAATTTTTAAAAGATTTAGAGTAAAAGGTTCTATTACCCTGCACCTTAATTCCCATACAACTCATGGAGAAATAATTAATATAAGTGAAGGTGGTGCTTTGTGTATATTTAATGGTAAGGATATTCTGCAGGGTGAATATGAAAAATTATCAGCCGATTTTGAATTTGCAGATAGTAAAGCAAGAATATCAGGAGTTGAGATTGTTGCCGTGAGAGTGGAGCCATACAATGAATTAAAAAAAAGTTCAAGTATCGCTTTTAAGTTTATAGCTTCTGATATTGCTACAAAGAAAAATATAGCCGGCATAATTGATCAAATGAATAATAGAGCTTGAGTGTCAAATTTTTGATCGGCTTCATTTAAAATATTGAGGGCACTATAGATTTTCACATAAATAATTTCACCTGGTTTTCGGCCAAAACTGTTTAAAATTAATTGTCTGAAAATCTATAAATAAGTGCACCTGCAACTTTGCTTTATCCGTGTTTAATGCCGCTGTTTCTGTCCGCAAAGTACCTTTTTCCGCATGCGCAAAGACAAAGGTGTAACCTCCAGAAGTTCATCTTCCCGTATAAAACTCATGGCCTGTTCTAATGTTGTTGTTCTGACGGGGGCAAGGATTACGTTGTCATCTTTTCCCGATGCCCGCATGTTGCTAAGCTTTTTTTCCTTGCATGGGTTTACAAAAATATCCTGGCTTCTGTTATGTTCACCTACTATCATCCCCTGATATACGGGCTCACCAGGTTTTATAAAGAGTCTTCCCCTCGGCTCCAGGTTAAACAGGGCGTAAGGTACGGCTTTTCCTATACGGTCGCCCACAATGGATCCTGTAAGCCGGCTTGGGTATTCCCCTCTAAAATCTTCGTATCCGTCAAAAAGGGAATTCATAATTCCTGTGCCGCGGGTATCTGTGAGAAATTCGTCCCTGTATCCGATCAGTCCCTTGGAAGGTACTGAAAAATCTATTCGTACACGGCCTTTTCCATTGTTCACCAGATTGGTCATTTTTCCCTTGCGCAGGGATAGTTTTTCCGTTACTACGCCAAGAAAACCTTCTTCACAATCTACCATTAAACGTTCCATCGGTTCTAATTTTTTTCCGTTTTTATATCGATAGATAACCAGGGGACGTCCAACGCTGAACTCATAGCCTTCCCGCCTCATGGTTTCGATGAGTATGGCAAGCTGAAATTCTCCACGGCCCTTGACCAGGATGCTGTCTCTCTCTTTTATGCTCTCCACTTCAATTGCTACATTTAAAAGTGTCTCTTTTTGCAGACGATCTTTTAGTCTGCTCGATTGAACATATTTTCCTTCTTTTCCGCAAAAAGGTGAATCATTGATTGTAAATTCCATGGATACTGTTGGTTCATCAATTCTTATCCTTGGAAGGGGCAGGGGATTATCACTGTTGCATATGGTATCGCCTATTTTAACATCTTCAATACCTGATAAGACCGCAATCTCTCCTGGATTCACTTCGTCTACATCTTTTAATTCCATTCCACGGTAGACTTGAAGTTTTGATACTTTAAGCTCCATGGATTCACCATTTTCACCTATGCATATCAGGTTATCTTTTGACTTGGCGGTTCCGCTAAAGATTTTTCCTATGGCTAATCTTCCCATATAATCTGAGTATCCCAGATCTGAGACGAGCATTTGAAATGGTGTGTCAGGATTGTAGGATGGGCAGGGGATCTCCTGGAGTATAGCATCAAAAAGTACATGGAGATTTTCTCTTTTCTCATCCAGCGATTTTGCTGCAATACCATCTCTTCCTATGGCATAAAGTAGAGTAAAATCGAGTTGGTCATCTGTGGCATCCAGATCAATTAAAAGATCGTATATTTCATCAAGGACTTCGTCTGGTCGGGCATCATGGCGATCGATCTTGTTAATAACAACAATTATTTTAAGATTTGCTTCCAGGGCTTTTTTCAAGACAAACCTGGTTTGGGGCAGGGGACCCTCTGAAGCATCAACCAGCAAAATAGCACCATCGGCCATGGAAATAGCCCGTTCAACTTCTCCTCCAAAATCTGCATGTCCCGGAGTGTCGATGATATTGATTCTCACATCATGCCAGAGTACGGAACAGTTTTTTGCCGAGATGGTTATCCCACGCTCCCGTTCAAGATCCATGGTATCCATGACTCTTTCATCAACTTTCTGGTTGTCTCTGAAAAGGCCGCTTTGGCGGAACATGGCATCAACAAGGGTTGTTTTTCCATGGTCAACATGGGCAATAATGGCAATATTTCTTAAATGATTATTTTTCTCTAAATGGTGCATTTTTTGATATCTCCGGTGTTAAATATTGTTTTTATATAGACTTTGCTAAAGAATAATTCAGGGAAGGGAGAGGATGATACTGTAGTATGTCTTCGGTGTGATAAGGGACTCAAATTTTTTGATAGTCTATTTTCTTGTAAAAGAAAACATAATCATTAAATAGTAGATTGCAATTTGTATTAAGGTATATCCGTATGCTGACCCATATTGAATTCAGATTTTAAAAGATTTGTCTTTTGTTTGATTCTTCCTTCTAACGGTAATATGCGTTAAGGAAAGTCAGGATTGATTGGCCCAAGATAAAACCAAGCTCAATATTATTTTGCAGATAAAAATTACGGACAAAGAAGATCTGCACAAGCAGATATTAAGGAACGAAAATTTTATAAGTTGAACGAAACAGCTTGTTTTTTGGCCCATCTACTTCGTTGCATCAAAGGCCGAATGTATAGTATGCAACCTTTAATGCGCCTTGTATATGGGCCAAAATCCTGCGCTATTTCTGCTCAACTTATTTCATCTCCGTTCCTAAAGCAATTTTTGCAGGTCGAGTTTTTTGAAATATGCTGGTTTCAGGTGCAATAATTTTCAGTTTTTCAAATTACCACAGGCCGCCTATTGTGCATCTAAATCTTTTATTATGAGATTCTATTATTTTTTGGAGTCTGTTTAAATGTTCTTCAGTCTGTTTTTCCATATCCCCATAGGGCCAATCCTGACTAAGAGCTTCATATTTTGCCACGGGGAACATATTAAAAGGTAATAAATCAATCCCTTTTACCTGGTTTAGCGGGTAAAGAAATTTGGCAGTTTGAGCAATATTTTCTTCGTCATCATTAAATCCTGGAATTAATGGTATGCGAACAATAATTTCATTTTTAAAATCATTGTTAAGCTTTTTAAGATTTTCATGAAT
>CAZNFB010000317.1:0-3421 GCA_964572105.1 uncultured Desulfobacteraceae bacterium | reverse complement strand
GAAAAATATCAAAAATTCCTGAAGAAAAAAGAAAAAGAGTTATCAGGCTCATGGGGAGAAGTACGATTATGACCCCGGGAGATGACAGCTTTCAAAATGAGCTGATAAAGGCAGCAGGGGGAATTCCGCCTGTGCTTGGCAAAAATGGAAATATTGTTTCTGTAACAAACAAAGAATGGGTTAAGTTTAATCCCCAGGTTATATACGGGTGCGGAGAAGACAGGGAAACCGCGAAAAATAATTTTAATAAACCCGGCTTAAAAGATGTGGATGGGGTTAAAAATGGAAAAATTTTTTACTTTCCATGTGAATTAACATGCAGGGCAGCTTCCCACACAGGCTATTTTGTTTCATGGCTGGCTGCAAGAATATATACAGATGAATTCGCATCTAAAGAAAACCTGATTCTGGAAGAAAAAGTATTTAAAACCCGCAGCATTGATATTAATCTTGAATATATTAAAAATTCCAATGTAGCATACAGTCATATATATGATTTTGTAAATAAAACCCTGATTATCAATTTTAAAGCCCCCATGGAGATTCTCTCGACCCTTGAGGGTTACAGAAAAAATATTAAATCCGTGGGAAATCATTACTCTCCTCCTTCGTGCTGGGGAATTGGGCATAATGATGGTCTGGAAAAAATCAGGTCAGGAATCTATAAAGTCATAGGTATGAATCGGTCTGATGCATCCTTTCTTTTTACCGGGGCAAACATGGACCACTTGTCAATTCAAAAAGCGGAATTTAAAGATATGACGGTTTATGCCCTTGTTACAGCGGGTGTCAGGTCTAATGCTCTTCGAATGTCCAGGGATTCGGGTAATTATTATGAACCAGGTACCATTAATATTATACTACTGACCAATATGAGCCTCACAAAAAGAGCCATGGCCCGTGCTATTATTTCAGCAACAGAAGCTAAAACCGCAGCACTGCTCGATATGGATATAAGAAGCAGTGCCGCATCTGTAAAATATCGGGCCACAGGCACTGGTACTGATAATATTATTATTGTTAAAGGAACAGGAGTCGAAATCGACAGTACCGGGGGCCATTCAAAAATGGGAGAGCTCATGGCAAAAGCAGTTTACGCAGGGGTTAAAGAGGCTGTTTGTAAACAAAACGGGATTAAAGGATCAAGAAATATATTCCAGCGCCTTAATGAAAGGGGGGTTTCCGCTTACAGCCTTATTTCTGAAACAGGATGCGACTGCAAAATAAATAAAGGCAAATTGGGAATAATGGTTGAACAGGTTTTGCTTGATCCTGTTTACTCTGCTTTTCTTGAAGCAGCCCTTGCATTAAGCGATGATTATGAAAAAGGACTTATAAAAGATCTTGCATCATATGATCGGTGGTGCAGAGATGTTGCATGGCAGATTGCGGGAAAAGAGTTTGAAGATATGAAAAATTTTGTAGAAGCAGATGATATTCCTGTGGTACTTAAAAAAGCATTGAATGGAATTTTAAATGGGGCATATCACAGGTCGCAATAAGGAGAATAATTCATGAGTAGATTTTTTTTGTCCGTATTGATAATAACTCTGTTTACATCTGTATCATATGCAGAAAGTAAATCCGAACAAATAAATGAAAACAAAATCCGTTTGGAAACAATAACCGTTACATCCCAGCGGATGGCTGAATATGTAAAGAATCACCCAGCTAATGTTGTTACACTCGGCAGAGAGGAAATTTTTCAAAGAAATTTTCTGGAAGTGGGTGAGGCTCTGGACTCCATGTCTGGAGTAGATGTAAAAGAGTCAGGAAGCGGCACCGGGCACAGAATCTCCATACGCGGCTCTGGAGGCTCAGGGAAAGTGCTTGTCCTTATAAACGGCAGGCCAGTTAATTCAAGCCAGTATGGAAGTGTTAACCTTAACACCATCCCTTTGGAAATTGTCGGCAAAATAATGGTGTTCAAGCCTCCTGTACCTGTATGGCTTGGTTCCGGCGCAACTGCAGGAGCTGTAAATATCATTACAGACAGCCCCGGCAAAAAAAGCTTTGAAAAAAAACAGACAAAAAAACGGCTGAAAATAAGCGGAGGTTCCTATGGCAGGGCTAATGCCGGCTCTTCTCTGGTATTGCCCGCCGGTGATAATGGAAGCATAATGGTCACAGCAGGGGGAAGCCACAGGGACGGTAAAAGGAAAAACAGCGACAAGGATACAGGAAATTTCAGTTTTCATATGGATAAAAAACCGGCCGAAAAATTTGCCGGGATTTCACAGTACGATTTTAATACCCGTTATTATCATTCATTCCACGGTTCGCCAGGCCCCACTGACAATCCAACCCCGGATGCACGCCAGCGTTATGAAAAAAGTTCCTTTGATCTGATGTGCAAGGGGCTTTTGGGTAACAATGGTGATTTTTCAATTAAATCGTATGGTGATATAACCGATCTTGCAGATCACTCCCAAACAGGCTTTGAATCAAAACTTAAAATCTATAAAATCGGGATAAAAGGCGACACAAACTGGTCAGATGAAGATGGAAACTGGGCTGTACGTCTTGGGGGGCTTCTTGAAAAAGATGATGTGGAGCATAATATTTCCGGGGACCATCACAGGGAAAAGTATGCAATTCATACGCAGCTTGACCGTGCTTTTGACAAATTCACATTCAGCTTTGGGATAAGGGGAGATTACACAAACGATTTTTATTTTTCTCCGGCATACACAACAGGTGCAAGCTATGCATTTTCAAAAAACCTTTTGTTAAAATCAAATGTTGGTTATTCAGAAAAAATTCCCTCTTTTAGCCAGCTTTATCAGCCGAGCCACGGTTCCGTTGATCAGGTCAGAGGAAACAAAGATCTTGATGAAGAGAAAATATACTCATATGACCTTGTTCTGGAAAATAAAATTAACCAATGGATAAATTTGGAAACAGGTTTGTTTAGAACTGATACCCATGATCTTATTATATATGAGAGAGGTGAAATTGATCGTATTTACAGACCAGTAAATATAAACAAGGCATACAGGGAAGGGGTGGAGGTATCCCTGAAAATAAATATAAAAAATCTGGCTGATCTTGATTTGAATTATATTCTTCAAAAAAGCAAAAACAGGGCAACAGGAGGCAAACTCACCTATGTCCCTGAAAATAAATTTAAGGCTACATTAAAATTTTCATTAAAAACAGCTACAAGGGTTGAGATGATTTTCAAAGCATTGAGTCATCAGTACAGTGAGCCTGAAAATAAAAAAACAGAAAGAATAGATTCCTATACCTGCACAGACGTAAAAATTATTCAACCCTTTAAAATAAAATCAATTAATACTGATTTTTTTGTTTATTTCCAGAATATATTTGATGAAGATTTTGAATTCCACCATGGATATCCTGATGATGGATTCAGAGTTGTCAGCGGAGTTAATCTTACTTTGTAACTATTTAGCGTTGC
>CAZNFB010000316.1:0-3459 GCA_964572105.1 uncultured Desulfobacteraceae bacterium | reverse complement strand
AAAGCGCAGCCAGACGGGATGCATCGGCGCTTAAAATGTAAAGTTATTTTTGAGTGCGCCCTTAGTTCTAAGGCGGGCTAAACGCCCGCAACCCAAGTCAAGGCGTGTCGCAATGGAAAACAGTAGGGGCGGATTCCATATCCGCCCTGTCCATATCCGCCAAAGATACAGGGGCAGAAATGGATTCTACCCCTACCCCTCAGCAATAGATTGACATTTGATGGACATTCTCTTGCTGCACAGTGCCCTATGCGGCCATATTCTTCATTTCCTGTATCCTGAGGTTATAATATGCAATAACCTCACGCCTGTCCAGCATGCCTATTAAGACACCATGATCATCTTCTAAAACCACAGGGAGGCTACCTATATTCTTTGTGGTAAGCTTTTGCAAAACGGAATTCAAATCTTCCAAAGGTGTTATTACAATTACGTCGGAAATTGCAATATCCTTCATAACTATAAGATGCTCTATGTCTGTGGAAAACAGGACTTCCCTGATATCGGTGCTGGAAAAAATCCCGGTCAGCCTCCTGTCGTCATCCATAACAGGGAAATAATGCTGTTTTGTCTGGGAGAAATGTTTTTTAAACTCAAAAAAGGACATACCCTGGGGAATAAGAGCGGTTTTTTGCACAAGGTGCATAAGGTCTTTAACTTTTATAGCCTGTAATATATCAACAAAAAACTCTCCAGAATGAGCAGGAGAATTTATCCTGTTTTTAACCTGTTTCTGATAAATAGTCCATTTTTTTGCCAAAAGATAGGATAATGAACAGACAAGGAGACTCGGCAACAGGAGATGATAGGAATTGGTCATTTCACTTACGAAAATAATAGTTGAAATGGGAGCATTGGAAACTGCAGTGAAAAATCCTGCCATTCCCACCACAACAAAAGCTCCCGGCTGAGTAACAATTCCGGGAATAAGCAGATTAAAACATTTTCCCACAACACCTCCAAGGGCTCCTCCAATAACTATTGATGGTCCAAAAACACCTCCGCTTCCCCCTGATCCAATGGTAAATGCTGTGGTCAACATCTTGCCGACAGCAAGGAGAATAAGGAATAAAATGGTTGTTTCATTAAAAATAGCCTGCTGGACAAAACCATATCCAAAGGCCAGGGTTTGAGGTAAAAAAAAACCTATTATACCGGTACATAGTCCCCCAATGGCCGGTTTTATATGATTTGGCACATGAAAAGATTTAAATAAAACAGTTATCCCGTAAAAAAGTTTAACGTAAACAAAGCTTGCACCTGCAAGCACAAACGCAAGGATAAAATAGGGGCCTAACTCCACAGGATTTTGAAATATAAAATCAGGGGAATCAAATAATGAGCCCCATCCAAAGTGAAGGCAGAATATACAATAAGCAACAACAGAAGAAATTCCAGCAGGAAGAATTACTTCAGATTCAAAGTCAGGCTCCCGATACATAACCTCGGCGGCAAACAAAGCTCCAGCCATTGGTGCCCTGAATATGCTTCCCACACCCGCGCTTATTCCGGCCGCCATCATTATTCTCCGCTGGCGGTCAGTTGTTTTCATTATTGTGGCCAAAAAAGATCCAAAACCTGCCCCAATTTGAGCTATGGGGCCTTCTCTTCCCCCGGAGCCTCCGGATGTTAAAGTAATGGCCGAGGCCAATGTTTTAATAAACGGAACTCTTCCGCGGATAAAGCCGCCTTTTTCGTGATATGCATTAATTGCAGCATCAGTACCGTGACCTTCCGCTTCAGGGGCAAATGTATAAACAAGCCACCCGCTTATGAGTCCCCCCAGAGCAGGAATAAAAAGGAGGGTCAGGCGGCTGAAGCTTGTATTTGATGGCCTAAATAGACTATGCTCTCCTGAAGGCATGGGGGGCCTGTAGCCTGCTATAAAATCCATGAAAAAATAGACCCCAGCCTGGCAAAGATAATGAAAAATTATTGAACCTATCCCTGCGATAATCCCGATTAAAATAAAAATTGCAAACCATTTGCCGGCATAGGCTATATCCATGGTCTTTTTTTTATCAAAAAAATTTTTTTTTACTTTTTCAAACAAAATTTTCATAGTTCAAATATCAGGGAAATTATCAGTAAGGATCGGATAAAATTTTACGCGCGGAAAGTTCAATTGTTTAATTCATTTACGCCTTTTAATATAATATCAAAAAGCTCAGGAATATCTGCCTCTTCCAAACAGGAAAATGCAACTCTAAGGTTCTTTGTACCAATTGAAATAAGCCCCACTCCATATTTTTCAAGGATATAAACTCTTAATTTTTCTGCATCCACGGTTTTTAATTTGAGGCACATGAAATATCCTGAGTTAAAGGGGTAAACATCCCAGGCATCTTTATATTTAAGATCTTCAAGCACTTCTTTTACACGGTTCGCCCTTTTTTTAAGTATTTTAAATTTTTCCGCCTTTTCAGCAGAATACTTTTCAGTTTCCATCGACTTTAAGACAATCGACTGACCAAGATGGGAGGCATTGGATATGGACCCTCTTACCGCACCTGCAGTCTTTTTTGCAAGCGCATCATAAACAGCTTCCGGATCATTTTTCATTTTGCAGCCATAAGTAATAAAACCAACCCGCAGACCCCACACAAAATTTTCTTTTGTAGCTCCATCCAGTTTTACAGCCATGAGCCTTTCATCCTGGTCACAAAGCCGCGCAAAAAGTGATTCTTTTAATGTTTCTTTTTCATAAAAAAGCCCAAAATAAGCATCATCAAGTACTGCAATTACGTTAGTCCCTTTTTTCGCCGTATTTGTCAGAATTTCAACGATCCTCTCCCCTTCCTTTTCCGATATTGTATAACCCGTGGGATTGTTCGGAAAATTTAAAAAAACTATTACCTTATCATTTTTTTTTGCCTCATCCGTAATCTTTTCCTCAAACCCTTTCAGATTAAACCCCCCTTCCTGGTTGAACATGGTAAAGTTGGTTAAACGGGCACCTTTTCTCACATCAAAGATCAGGTTATAGTTTCCCCAAATCATGTCAGGAAATATTATAACGTCCCCGGGATCTACCCAGACATCCGCAAAGACACTGATGGAGTGGGTAATTCCCGAAGCAACCACAGGAAGACTTGTTTTTTTGCCAACAAGGGAAGGATTTTTTTCTATTTGGGCGTCTTTCCATCTTTTCCTTAAACTAAGCACTCCAAAAGAAGGGGCATAGGTCAATGCGTCCCTGGGAGTAATGGAGCATATGGAATCCATGACCGACGGAAAGCACATGGTTTCACCATTTTCTGTTGCAATACCGATGGTTGCATTTAATTTATATGCTTTTTCTTTTGCCTCGGCGCTTTGACTCAAAATCCCCTTGGGAAAAAAGAGATTCTTTCCGATTTCCGACAGCATATCCATTATATTGGAATTCCCTTTTTCAATAGTCTGATTGAGTGTTTTTGCAATGGGATTCATACTATATCTCCTTTATTCCTTAATTAT
>CAZNFB010000315.1:0-3459 GCA_964572105.1 uncultured Desulfobacteraceae bacterium | reverse complement strand
TAAATTTTAGAATATTTTAAATGATTTATCAATAAATTCATATTATTGTTTAGTCCAGTTTTTTAAAACATACCCTCTCAAACCCCAAAGCCGCAACTACAAATTTCTGCAGTCTTAGATTCCCATATTTTTGTTCAAGCTTTTTCCCATACTCCTGCACCTGCTTTGCACCATCTGCTATCTGGTTTGCGATTTCAGGAATCAGCATCAGTTTATCCTCAGATAGTTTTTGCGCCTTATCAGCGCTTGTCCCGGCATCTTTAAGCTTTATAAACTTAAACTCAATTAAAACATCAAATACTTTGCCATATCTTTTGTCCGGCCTGATAATCATGGTAAGATCTGCATATCTGCGGTCAATTTCAGTTTCAGAATCCATGATATAGATAATATCATTATAAAGGAGGGTTAAAAAAGCTGTCTTTACTGTTAATTCATTTGCCCACCTATAGTCCCTGTTATGAAAAACCTTGAAATATCTCTTTTCCATGAACCTGCACAAAGGCGCCATCTCTCCTTTTTGATAGACCAGTTTTGCGGCGTCTTTGCCATCGTCCCTGTCCACCGGTTCAGGCAAAAGCATCTTCTGTATCCGCTCCACATAAAGGCTTTTCATAACCAGGTTGGGAACCTTCAAGATCACCTGCAAATCCTCTGTGTCGCCAGCAATGGTCAATACCCCAAAGTAGTAGAGAAAAGAGGCCAGAAAAGTATTGTCTTTAGAGGTGTCCATCAGCATCTCTTTAATACCAAAACGAGCTTCAATGTCTGATATAACAATCCCTTGATCTCTTTGCACTAAACCCATTAAAAGATCTCTTCCCTGGGGAATCCCGGCAATATACTCCAGCTTTGATTCATCCACGGCAAGGTTTGAGTCCAGCATTTTTCTCGGATAGCTGCAGCTTTTTTCAAACTGTTTAAAAAAATACAGGCAAAGAGTTGGATTATAAATGTGTTCATCCATTGCATGGGAAAAAGTATAACCATTGTAATAAGTCTGCATCAAATTTGCTGCTTCCTTAATTTTTTCCTTTTCAAAACCGCATTTGGCAATAATCTTTTTGAGTACATTTTCAATTTCACCCTGCTTAAATCCGCACAGATCATTAAACTCAGGCTCAAAATAGATATTTTCAGCAATATTATACCCGCTTGTAATATCGCTCATAACAACAGGTGAAACCCCTGTTATAAAAACCCTGTCAAACATGGCGCCGGAAGTTGAGGATTTCACAGCCTTGAAAAAAGTTCTTAAAGGACCCTCGTCATGCACAAGGGTTTCATACCTGTTTTCAGCACTCTGCACCCCCATCATTACTGTGTTGGCAAAATTGTCATATTCATCTATGAGCAGATAAACAGGGTATGGAGTCATACGAACTGAACTTACCAGGGACTTTAAAGAGTATATGGCATCATCGAAATTGACTTTTATCTGAGGCAGTTCATACCCTTTATAGTTATAAAAAGCATAAAAGTCTTCAATACAGCCATTAATATGATTAAACAGAGCCTTTTTAACCTCTCCAGCATTTCCAGTGGGATCAACGCAGGAAAAATCGAATTTCAGGATAAAATATGAATTTCGTAATGATGTTGGATTTTTGCCTATTTTTAAATTGCCGAAAATTGCTTTAAACTCATCTTTTTTTGCCACATCATAATAATTTTCCAGCATTGAAAGAACAAGGCTCTTTCCAAAGCGTCTGGGACGGATAAAAAGTTGGGAATCAGATTTTTCAAGCAGATTGATTTTATCTGTTCTGTCGCAGTAAAAATAACCCTGCGTATTAATTTTTTTAAAGTCAGATACGCCGTATGGAAATTTCATTGTTAAATCCTCCTTCCACAGCCATGCAGGATTGTGCTTTGGGCAAAGGCCCCTGAAAAAATTCAGGAGCTCCTGTTGAGGCTCCTTTTGGTGACAAATATCCCTGTCTGTTTACTTTTGGGCATCCTTTTCTTTTTTGTTTGCTTCAATACCAAGCTCCAGCAGCTTTTCAACTAATTTTTCAAATGAAAAGCCTCCTTTTTCTGCTGCAAGGGGGAGGAGGCTTATGCTGGTCATCCCTGGAATTGTGTTTGTTTCCAGGACATATATTTTTTCATTACACAAAATCATGTCAGTACGGCTGTATCCCCTGCAAAAAAGGGCTTTATGTGCTTTTTCGGCAATTTTTTTAACCTTTTGTGTAAGGTTATCGTTAATACGGGCGGGGCAGATTTCCCTGGTTGCTCCCTTTAAATATTTCGCTTCATAATCAAAAAAGCTGAATTTTTTATCAGGTATAATCTCAACCACGGGAAAAGCTGTTAAATTATCATTTCCCATAACACCAGCGGTCAATTCAGTCCCTTTAATATGTTCTTCAATCAGTATGGTGTTATTATATTCAAAGGCGGTTTCAACAGCTTTGATTAATGATTCTTTACAATGGGCCAGACCCATTCCCAGGCTTGAGCCGCCAGTGGCCGGTTTGACCACAAGGGGAAGTCCCAGTTTTTTAATACAATCGTCTGTATCTATTAAGCTATTACATTGCTGAATCATAAAGGCGGGAGTCAGAATTCCGGCCTGCTGGTAAATCTGCTTTGAAACAATCTTATTTATGGCAAGGGCGCTTCCCAGCACTCCTGAGCCCTGGTAGGGGATTTCAAGAAGATCCAGAAGCCCCTGTATGGTTCCGTCCTCTCCAAAAGATCCGTGCAAGGCTATAAAAGCAGCGTCAATTTTCGGAGCATCATTTACCAGTTTTGCAAGATCGGTTTTAGGGTCATACCGGAGGACATTATACTTTTCCCTGTTCAGGGCGCTGCTCACCTGGTTTCCGCTGTTTATGGAAACATCCCGTTCCGAAGAGACTCCCCCTGAAATAATTGCTATGGTTAATTTATTCATAAATAAAACAGAATCAAAAATGTCCGGTTAGAAAGTTGCAAGAAAAATACGAGAAGTTTAATTGTTTTTTACGCTATTGCGAATAAATTTCTTGAATTTCTAAGTTTGCTCCGCCAAAATTACGAAGCCTTTCCCTACCATAAGGAACGAGGACGAAATAACTTGGTATTTTAAGCGTCGATCCATCCTGCCTGACTGCGTTACAAAAGCGTAGCAATATCTTGATATTCCTACACTTTCGCGCCTTGCCAGCCAGGCGGGATACATCGGCGCTTAAAATGGTCAAGTTATTTTTGTACGAGCCCTAACTATTCAGATAATAAATTTCATACAGTTAGATGTCAAAACTGAGCTATGGTGAAATTTAAAAAGCTCTGGCTGTTTGAGCGCAGCGAGTTTCAGAGCTTTTTAAATTTTATTATAGCTCAGTTTCTTGCTGAAATTAGAACCAATCTCTAAAAGTATTTATGTGGCGACCTGTAATTCTACAATGAACCAATTGTTTTGGGTGCGGCTCTTTTAGGACAATCTTAGTTTTAATAAAATCAACAGGTTAT
>CAZNFB010000314.1:0-3471 GCA_964572105.1 uncultured Desulfobacteraceae bacterium | reverse complement strand
GTTGGTGAGATTAAGGTGGCGGAAACCCGACTTCCCTTTGGGGATAAAACCCTTGTTGTGGGAGTGGACACAGGGGATCTTGTTTCGGCAAATCATCGCTTGTGGCGGAATTTTTTTGTATTCGGCACTGCCTTCGTGCTCTTAGAGGCATTTTTCTCTCTTATTCTTTATCGGCAACAGGCTTCCCATCTTTTACAGGTTCAATCTTTTGAAAGGCGAATCTCCAAAGAACGGGAAAACGCATCCCTGGGCCGAGCCGCAGCCGGGATTGCCCACGAGATCCGAAATCCCCTAAACGCCCTCAGCATGGGCCTTCAGAGACTTCAATTAGAGGGGGATGAACTAAAAGGCGAGCACAAACACCTCGTGGCCATCATGATGGACGCAATCCACCGCGCAAACCGGAGTGTTAGTGGCCTCTTGAATTACGCCCGTCCACAGATGCCCCACCGGAAATCCATTCGTTTGGATTTGTTGATGAAAAAGACCCTGGCCCTTTATTTGCCTCGCTGCGAAGAACTACAGATAAAGGTAACCCAGAGTATTAATTTTAAAGAGACCATTTCGGCAGACCCTGAACTCATGGCCCAGGTAATAGAGAACCTTTTGAGAAATGCCATGGAGGCTCAACCTGATGGTGGATTCCTCCACTTGGAAGTGGGGCAAAAAGAGAAGGACGTTTATCTTAAAGCCGAAAATGGAGGTTCCTCGTTGCAGCCCGAGGAGGCAGACCGTATTTTTGAACCCTACTTTACAACCAAGGCTGAAGGGACCGGTCTCGGGTTGACCATATCGCAGCGGATTATTCAAGCCCACGGGGGACGTTTAGAGATCCAGATCCCGGAAGTGGGGATATTAGAAATAGCCGTTTATCTACCTGTAGCCGAAAATTAGACGGACAATATATCTTTTGCTTTTAGATTTAATATTTAACGTCAACAATTAATAAAAGGCTCTATTTCGAATGAAAATTCTTATTGCAGACGATGATCCCCTTCAAAGAGAACTCCTCAAAGGGTTTTTGGAGAACCAGGGTTATAACACATTAACGGCTTCAGACGGTTTAGAGGCATTGGCGTTATTTAAGCGAGAGCCTGTTCACCTGGTTCTGCTGGATCAGAAGATGCCTAAACTTCCAGGGGATGAAGTTCTGAAAAAAATGAAAACCATCAATCCCATGGTGCAGGCCATCATGATCACAGCTTATGGCGATTTAAACACAGCGGTGACCGTGCTTAAATTGGGAGCCGGCGATTTTTTGGAAAAACCGGTGGATCTATCTTTACTTCTGGCAAAAATCCAGCAGATAGAACAGAAAATGGCTGTTGATGAAGATGTGGCTGTTGTGGAAAAAGCCATGAAAGAAGGTCCACTCCCTTTAAAAATGATCGCTGAAAGCCCGGAAATGAAAAATGTCATTTCCTTTATCCGGAGGGTGGCAGAGAGTCCGTGGCCGGTTCTTGTCTTTGGCGAAACAGGAACCGGCAAGGAGCTGGCGGCTCACCTCATCCACCTGTTAAGTCCAAGGGATGCTGCCCTGTTCATAGAAGTAAACTGTGCAGCAATACCGGAAAATCTCTTTGAGAGTGAACTTTTTGGCCATGTAAAGGGTGCATTCACAGGGGCACTGGGGAACCGCCGCGGGAAATTTGAGATTGCAAATAAAGGGACTCTGCTGCTGGATGAAATCGGCGAGATGCCGTTACTTCTACAGCCCAAACTGCTTCGCGCGTTACAGGATGGGAAGATCAGCCCCGTGGGGAGTGAAGATGATATCCGTGTGGATGTCCGTTTGGTGACATCTACTAACCGGGATCTCAAACAGATGGTTGAAACAGGCCGGTTTCGTGAGGATCTATATTACCGCATCAAGGTCTTTGAGCTTGAGATCCCACCCTTGCGGCGTCGCCGGGAAGACATTATTCCACTTGTGAATTTTTTTTTAGACCGCTATGCCCCGGCCGGCCAGCGCTTCAGCCGGGAAGCTCTGGATTTTCTTATAAAGTATCCTTTCCCGGGGAACGTGCGGGAGCTGGAACATATTGTGCAGCGCACCGCGACCCTGGTGAGAGGCGGGATAATCCGTCCCTCAGATCTTCCCCGTGAGATACTCCACCACAGCACGGCAACGCAAGGAACACTCGCTGAAAGTCTGGAAGTGGTGGAACGGGGAATGATCGTATCTGCACTGGAGAAGACCGACTGGGTACAGACCAGAGCTGCAAAACTTCTTGGAATCAGCGAACGTGTATTACGATACAAAATGAAAAAAGGGGGTATTCGTAAAAATGGGTTTCATTAGGGCTCAACAGGAACATGAGCCCGGTTGTTTCGCTGAATAGTTACAATCCTGCAATGAAATATGCATAATATGCTGGATTCCTGCGACACTTTTAATTGACAATGACCGATAAAAAGCTGCGATGTTCAAGACTTAAATATCAGCTTTGGTTCCTCAAGAATCACTTTTGTATCCTGGGGAACCGATTTTGTAATCCAGACATTCCCTCCGATGACAGACCTGGCTCCGATAATGACTGCACCTCCGAGAATGGTTGCCCCTGAATAAATAATAACATCGTCTTCTATGGTTGGATGCCGTTTCCTCCCCCGATATATATCCCCTGCATCCGCTGGAAGCGAATGCGCTCCAAGGGTTACGCCCTGATATATGCGCACGTTTTTTCCTATTATCGTAGTTTCACCGATAACAATACCGGTACCGTGATCTATTACAAATCTTTTTCCTATATCTGCCCCTGGATGAATATCAATTCCTGTGATGCTGTGGGCATATTCAGTCATAATTCTCGGGAACAGAGGAACATCATGTTTAAAAAGCATATGGGCAAGCCTGTAAACCGTAATGGCAAAAATTCCAGGATAACTAAATATAATTTCATCATGGCTTTTTGCAGCCGGATCCCCTTCATATGCTGCGCCCACATCTGTTGCAAGAATTTTTCGTAATGCCGGTATTGACTTAAGAACCTCAAGGCTGATTTTCTGGCCTCTGCCACTACAGTCGGAACACTCTTTATCATATCGTAAACAGTCGCGCCTGATACTGCTTGTGATCTGTTCAGCAAGAATATCAAAAAGTACTGAAACAGATTGGCCAATTTTATAGTTCAGATTTGAAGGGTCAAGCTTTCCTCTGTCAAAATATCCAGGAAAAAGAATTTCCCTGAATCTGTTTATAATCTCAATAACAGAGTTATTTGAAGGAATAGGATCATAGTCAATGTAGGTATAACAAGCTTTATCTTCACAACTTGCTATAATAGTTTCAGCAATTGACGGCAGCTGTTTTCTATAAATAGAAACATCATGGACATCTGTCTTACATTGTGTTTTCTTTTCTGTGGTATGATCATTCATGGTACACTATCTCCTATGGGTCAGCATGGGGTAGGATCAAGCCAATACCCTTAAATATTAATCATTTACTCTTTTTCAGCCCCTAAAAAC
>CAZNFB010000313.1:0-3485 GCA_964572105.1 uncultured Desulfobacteraceae bacterium | reverse complement strand
ATGTTGGGTTTACGGAAAGGGCAATAATTTTGGTGGGAGTCGTTAAAAAAGGGAGGCGGAAATAATATGGGCGAAGCAAAAAGGCGCGGGGTTTTTGAGAAACGGAAAAGAGCAGCTATGATTAGAAATGCAGAGGCAAGAAAACAACAAGAAATTATTGGGATAGGAAAGAATGACACGCCTGCCAAAACTGGGGGGAGGATGGAGGAAGCCCGGACGCTTCTATCCATGTTAGGCCTGATAAGGGGGAGGTAGTATGTATTTTAACAGAGAGTTAAGGATTTGCCTGGACCCAGGCCATGGCGGTTCGGATAATGGCGCCACCTGGGGCTGTGTTGAAGAAGACGATATAAATCTATCGGTCGGCTTTTACCTGCAATACGAGTTACAATTAGCAGGTTTTCAGAATATTGAAATGACCAGGGTAAAAGATGTGCATGTGGCATTGCAAAGGCGTGTAGAGATTGCAAGCTGCTATGATGCAGACCTGTTTATTTCAATTCATTGCGATTCATTCCATAATAAAAAAGTGCATGGCCAGGCTGCTTGGGTGTCGAATACGGCATCCGGGAACAGTTTTTTGATTGCCGGTGCGATAAATAAAGAGTTCGCTAAAAGGTTTCCAGAGCATAAAAAACGGGGCATCCACCATGCAGATTTTACAGTTTTACGGCAGTATAGGCCATCAGTGCTGGTGGAATGTGAATTTTTAAGCAACCCTGATACGAGAAAATTCTTGAAAGAACCGGAAAACCAGCGAGGGATTGCACTTTGTATAAAAAATGCTGTAACTTGGTACGCTGAAAGACAATAGTTTTAATTGATTTGCGATAGCCATAGCGGTTATTGCTATTATCGGTAATTTTTGCCGGAATGAACTGGAGCTTTAAGGGATGCCAAAATAAATAGTGACATTATCAGTTAAGTATATTATAATCCCTTTAACTTACCACTAACAAGAAAAGGGAGGCAAGGGGTTATGCAAGTAAAAGAGTTGGTCAATATTCACAACGGTGAATTGAGATGTGGAACCTGGTTGATCGGGCAAGGATTCGGCAGAAAGCATACAAAAGTTTTGGAGCTTTGCAAAAAATATGAAAAAGAGATGATGGAACTGGAAGATAATAAGCTCCTTCCAAAGGGGTTTATTATTAACAAAATCCCGAAGAAAACAGCAGGTCAGCCAGTAAAAGAATATTTGTTGAATGAAGGGCAAACAATTTTGCTTGGAACATTATTTAGAGCAAAAACAGGTGATGATCTTGTTTTAAGATTCAAAGTAAAACTTGCAAAAGAATTTATTAAACAAAGAAAAACGCTCGCTGTATTCTCTTCACATAAACAAAGCCCTGAATACATTAAAAACAGAGCCGCTGGCAAAATAGAGAGACGAGAAGAAACAGATACAATAAAAGATTTTGTTGATTACGCTTCATTGCAGGGCAGCAAGAACGCAGGAAACTACTATACAAATTTAACTACTTTGGTAAATTCAGCTATGTTTGATTTTAACGGAAAATTTAAAAATAAAAGAGAAGCAATGACAGCGGTACAACTTCTTGATGTAAAGTTTGCAGATAAAGTTGTAAGCAGGGGATTAATAGAAGGTATGGCGCAATCTTTACCATATAGCGATATCTTTCAGTTAGTAAAGAAACGTGTGCTTGCACTGGCTGCAATGTATGGCAAATCGGAAATCTTATCAAAGCAGTTATCGCTTCTTGATGATGAATAATAAAAGGAGCTTATGGCAAAACCAGCGCAAATGAATGATACAGCAAAAATGGCAAAGAGTTTTAACACCATTGACGAGATTGACGATTTAACCGAAAAAATAGAAATGTTTCAATACACCGAAAAGGAATATAAATTTCAGAAGCCCTCTGACATTTTGAGGTTATGCGATCTCTTGAAAGGCGAAATCCCGGCTATAAACCTGCTAAAAACTAGACTTGAAAACGGATGTCATATTGAACGGCAGAAGGGCCGGTGGCAATTATATGGGGAGAATGGAGGAAAATTGGTTTCCGGTGATAGCTTGAAGCAGATATTAATTGCTTTGGTGTGGGTTGACTGCTAATTGTTAGATAAGCTTGACTAAAGCTTCATTATACGGTATAGTATTTTCGTTTGAATCGGTTTGGTAGCCGAAGAAAAATAAAGAATCTAAAAAGGTTTTTCTAGCAACGTGGGCTTTTCTTTATTTTGCCTCTACCAAACGTTGTTAGAAAAGCCTTTTTTTTTGGAGCTTGAAGAGATTATGGAAAAATTGACTTACGAAAAATTACATGAAATTTTGGATTATAATGAGAAAACCGGGATTTTTAATTGGAGGATTCGTAGGGACGAAACGGGTAGGTTGAGAGGGCGCGGTGGGAAGATTGCTGGATATTTGCGCTCGGATGGTTATATCCACATTGGAATTGACGGTAAATTTTTTTTAGCACATAGGTTAGCCTGGCTATATACCCACGGTTATTTCCCAGAAAATCAAATAGATCACATTGACCAGGTACGACATCATAACTGGCTTTCAAATTTGCGTGAGGCTACCAAGTCTTGCAATCTACAAAATTGTAAGACTAGCAAAAACAACAAAAGTAGCATTACCGGCGTGTTTTGGTGCAAGAGGGATAGAAAATGGGAAGTGCAAATAACAAAAAATAACAAACAACTTAATCTCGGACTCTATTCAAGCCTAATCGACGCAGCAAAAGCCCGATACGAAGCAGAGCAAAAATATTTTACCTGCGTAATAAAATCATCAGCAAAACTTTATATCGAAAACTATCAAACAGGAGAATAACCATGAAAGTAATGACCAGTGGAACAACCACAGAGCTAAAAACCGGATATATAAAAGCAAGAGATAAAAATCTGGTATGTGAAGCAGACGGTCCGAATCTTGTCATCTATGGGAAAAGGGCAGAGATTCTAAATATTTCAAGCGTTTACACTGCCCTTAAAACAGAGATTGAAGGCAAATTTACATGCGAAATTAGCCCAGATGTGTATAAAGGCGTCAGTTTTGACCCTCCAGATGCATGGTCAGACGGAAAACAGATTTTCAAATATAATCCTGATATTATTGCTTTTTCAAGGAGGTAACATGAAGCTGAAAGTTTGTGGTGTTTATACGGAGGTAGTGGTTGGGGCCATTACGATTGGACGCAAAAAATTTACATGCTATCCAGATGGCACGGCGTTAGTGATCTGCGGGGGTGGAGACGAATTGCTTGAATCTCCCCACGTCTGGGCTGTACGGTGGGCTGACAAGGGGAGTACAATTTGTTTTATGGATGAAAAAATTTACAGCGGGATGAATCTTTCACCTTCTAACGATTTCCCAGACGGCGCACAAATTTTCAAATATAATCCCGATATTATCACTTTTTAAGGGGGTAGTATGGCCAAGAAAATACCGACACGGAAAAAGCGGTTCAAGGTTACTTGTCCCGACTGTGGTAAGGAAAGGGAAATTTCAT
>CAZNFB010000312.1:0-3496 GCA_964572105.1 uncultured Desulfobacteraceae bacterium | reverse complement strand
TCCATATCCGCCAAAGATACAGGGGCAGAAATGGATTCTGCCCCTACCCCAGCCATACCCAAAATTGTGCTATCATTTAAACGGCATACAACAATATAATTTTCTTGTTTTTTATGACAGGGTTTCAGGAGTAAGGTACTAACATCTGGCCGTATGAAATTTATTATCTGAATATCTGTAGAACGTTTAAGTTTTAGGCACCTGCTCCATTATTTTTTTCTATTTTTTTATCTATTCTTCCAATATCCAGGTTTTCGATGCAAATTCATTACTGCCATTATTCGAATATTATTTCCAACAATTCTGTAGAGAATTCCATAAGGGAATTTATTTATAAGACAACGTTTTGTGTTTAAATCAATTGCTCTCCATGCATATGGGTGATCGCATATTCGTTTAATTGCAGCGTATACTTCTTTAGAAAATTTTAGCCCTAATCCTGGTTGGCATTCTTCATAATACTCTATCGCAAAGAAAAACTCTTCCTCTGCAGCATCATAAAAGCTATACTTCATTTTAAAAATCTTTTTTTGATTTTTTCAAAAGTTTCTTCCCCGGGTATAAGTTCAGCTTTCCCATTTTCAAGCATTTTACATCTAAGTTCAACTTCTTTTGCCCATGCCTGATCAATATCTGCCTGGGTAGGCAGGTTTGTACTATGGAGCAGTTTGTCTATTAAAATTAAACGATCATCTATTGGAAGATCAAGGGCCTGATTATAAACTTTTTCAGCTGATACCACCATATTTCACCTCTTTTTATAATAATCATTATAATGTTCAAGCATCAATAATCCAATAGTTTTGTATTACAGAGTGTAAAAATAAGCCTATACCTTCCAATTTTAGAAGTCAAGGTAAGCCACCTGCGAGAAGTTTGAGCTATCCACCTTTCAATTTTCTCAGTCGGCTATTAAAATTCCCGGTGTGAGCCTCCAAAAAATGGTTCGATAAAGAGAAATTTCATAGTTTTTTCTTTTTTTATGAGAAATTAAAATTTAATTCTTTCAGAGTTGTTTATTGTATGGTATGGACATTTCAAGCAGGTAAGGCAATTTAAAAGGAGAGTATAATATGTTTAAAAAGATTGGCATTTTCATTTGTTTACTCAGTTGCGTTGTGTTTATAGGTTGCGCAGGCCCCTACACGCAGGGCATGCTTTTTTCCGATTACCGGGCACCAGCTTGTTCTCCAGATGATGCCAGCGGATTAAAACCCGGGTTAAAGACCGGCACATCACAAATGATCAATTACGTTGGATTCGTTGCCACAGGCGATGCCAGCATCCAGGAAGCGGCCAATAATGGTGGTATTAAAACAGTAAAAACCGTGGAATATCAGTACAACAGTATATTAGGAATCATAAATACAACCACCACCATCGTTACAGGGGAATAATTAAACCATATTTTTTTTGCCCTGCCTGCAATTTTTAAAATGCGCTGTCACATACGCTTAATTATGTGACAGCTCATTTTTTACCATATTTTTTTTTCTTGTTTTTAAAATTTATGCCCGATCATTAAATTAAAATGATTTCCCCCGGCATCCATGGTTCTTCCAAAAATTTTTACATTCGCTTTTGACCATCTCCATTCCAACCCCATATGCATTTTTTCCGTCAAGGGATAATACACTCCCCCTCCGATCCAGCCCCCAACACCATAGGTATAATCATGATCGTATGATATATCGACATAGAGGCTGATTGTATATATTCCTGCTCCTATAAATGGTTTTAAAGAATAAAAGTTGTCAAAATTTTTCTTCACCCCAAAATACATTTCCGAAGAAAACAGATCAACATTCTTATTTTGCCTCAAACCTCCAGAAGTTTCCGGAGTTGAAGATTTGCCATACGAAAGGATGTAGTCAAATGCAATACTTAATGGCCAGCTTTTCTTTTTCATTTCATAGATCAGGCCGATTTCTGCTTTTTCATCCATACCAAAATTTTTGGAAAAATCATTATCAGTCTGCAGCAGACCAGCAGCAAAACTGATATTGCCCATATAATCAAGGCAGATCCCCATTTTCGGGCAACCAAAGATAATAATAGTAAAAATTAATATCAACTTTTTTTTCATAATTATCGTTATATGGGAACCATTCAGTACCCAAAACAAATTTAGCAGTTTCTGTTCAGGAACTATTTAATTTCTGTTCCTGCTTTTCCATTAACAGCATCTTCAATGCTATTTATAAAGGTTATGACCGCCCGTTTTTTTTTGTTTTTGGCAAATTCCATTGCAGCTTTTATTTTAGGCCCCATGGAACCTGGGGGGAAATAACCTTTTTCAAGATATTCAGCGGCCTTTTCATATGTCAGGGTTTTAAGATATTTTTCATCCGGCCTGCCATAATTTAATGAAGCTCCATGGACATCAGTTGCGATAATAAATATATCGACATCAACCTCTTCTGCAAGTTTTGCGCTTGTCATATCTTTATCAATTACAGCGTCAACACCGCAAAATGTTCTCCCTTTACGTTTTACAGGAATTCCTCCTCCACCGCAGCAGATCACTATAAAATCCATATTTATAAGTTTTTTAATCTCCAGTTTTTCTACTATGGTTACAGGTTTTGGTGAAGCAACAACCCGCCTGTAACCTTTTGCGGTTTTTTTGACGGGATAGTTTAAAAGAGCAGCTTCTTTTTCCGTATAGGCCGGGCCTATTGGTTTATCCGGTCTTTTAAAGGCTGGATCTTTTTCATCAACCACCACATAACTTATCAGGCTGACAATCGGTTTGGCATCTATCCCGATTTCCATCAGCTGACTATCCAGCACCGATTCTATCATATAACCGATCTGCCCCTGGGTCTGGGCCACAAGGATTTCAAGGGGCATCCTTCGGTCTGATGGAATTGCCTCCTCTTTTAGCAGAAGCTCCCCGACCTGGGGACCATTTCCATGGGTGATTATTATTCTATATTCCTGACTCAGCCTTGCGATCTGCTGGATAGGAATCTTAAGATTATCAAACTGTTCCTGAATTGTTCCAATTTGACCATCCCGGATGAGAGCATTTCCGCCAAGGGCCACCATGATGGTTTTTTTACGCAAATTTCGAGTCATATTTAAAAATATACCCTGGTTTGATAGATCAGAATCTGGAATAAAAAACCAGCCTGCCAGTTTTTTTCAACAGTGTCCGGTAGGAAGTTGCGAGAAAGAAAATACGGGAAGTTTAATCGTTTTTTCCGCTATTGCGAATAAATTTCTTGAATTTCTAAGTTTGCTCCGCCAAAATTGCGAAACTCGCTCGTGCCTCGCTCAAACAATCGCAATTTTTTGGCTACGCTGCACTAAGAAATTCTAAGAAATTTATTAAATACGCTACAAAAACGATTAAACTCCCCTCACACAAGATTCTAACCGGACACTGCTAAGTTTTTTTAAGCAAAATACAACTTTTAAAACCGGCTTATTTTTTTTAATAAAACATCTTTTAATGTGGGAGGATCATGATCTTTATATTCATAGCCCACTT
>CAZNFB010000311.1:0-3497 GCA_964572105.1 uncultured Desulfobacteraceae bacterium | reverse complement strand
TGCTGAAATTCGACCAAGCTCTGAAATTATTTATATGAACATCTATATTGGGGGATTAATGAAAAATAATATCACCATGGTTATTGCGACACGAAATAAAGGAAAGCTGGCTGAGATAAAACAGCTTTTAAAAGGTTTTCCAGTTAATCTAAAAAGCCTTGCCGATTTTGGCCCCATACCTGAGGTAAAAGAGGATGGGACAACATTTGATGACAATGCCTATAAAAAAGCGAGTCAAACGGCCAGAATACTTGGGATTCCGGCGTTAGCCGATGATTCAGGCCTTCTTGTGGATGCCCTTGACGGAGCTCCCGGCGTATTTTCTGCACGCTTTGCAGGGGAAGATGCCACAGATGCACAAAACTGTAAAAAACTGCTAAAAAAGATGGAAGGGACAACAAACAGAAAAGCAGCATTTGAATGTGTAATATCCATTGCTGTTCCCGGCGGCGCCGCTTTAACCTATGAGGCACGCTGTGAAGGTTTGATTATGAAAAAAACCATTGGTTCCAACGGCTTTGGGTATGACCCTCTTTTTTATTACCCCCCACTGGAAAAAACGTTTGCACAACTTTTGCAAAATGAAAAAAGCAACGTAAGCCATAGGGGAAAAGCCCTTAAAGAGGTAAAAAACGAATTCGACAAAATTTTAATCTGGCTTGAGCAAAATGTCCCTGTTGATGAAAAATTTCAACCTAAAGGTGAATAAAATGCTAAAGGACTTGATTGCACAAAATAGAAGTTGCAGACGATATTTTCAGGATAAAACTGTCTCTGAAGATACTTTAAAGGACCTTGTAAATCTTGCCAGATTATCGGCTTCAGCAGCGAACAGGCAGCCTTTAAAATACATCTTATCTTCTGATCCGGTTGCCAACGACAAAATATTTTCATGCCTTGCCTGGGCAGCATATCTTAAAGATTGGCCTGGCCCACCAGAAGGTGAAAGGCCCCCTGCCTACATAATAATTTTAGGCGATACCAGCGTAGCATCAGACTTTTGGTCCGATCATGGAATAGCGAGCCAAAGCATACTTTTGGGAGCAAGGGAAAAAGGCCTGGCAGGATGCATGATAGGGGCTATTAATAGAGATAAGCTGCGTACTTTTTTACAGCTGCCTCCCCATCAGGAAATACTTCTTGTTCTCGCAATTGGTGAACCAAAAGAAAAAATTGTCTTAGAGACTGTGGATGCCGATGGAAATATCAGGTACTGGAGAGATGATACCGGCCTTCACCATGTGCCAAAACGTAAACTGGATGATATTATTTTCAAAACTTTTTCGTAACTATTCAGCTATAAATTGTCACATAATAAATTTCACGAGGATAGAGGGAGGAATGCTGTAATACGCAGGCCACCGATAACGGAGTGAAATTATTTATGTGACGGTCTATATAACGGCAAGGGTGTAGATACCAGCCATATATGCTTTAAGATAAAAATTTTGGGTGCGGTATTGACCGTCAACGTACAGCCCTTTCAAAATCATTATCTTAAAGCATATGGACTCAAAAGGAGCAAGTATATGATTTTGGGAAAAGATGGGATAGATATTATTCAAAAAGCAGGGGGAATTGATTCTATAGAAGATGCAAATGCTATTATAAAACTTCATATGGATAATGATAATTTTTTAAAAATAGAGCAGATCAAAAATCCTGAGGTTTTAATAAAAATAGCAAATGCAATTATAGTTTGTAATCCTGACAAAATTTTTGTTAACAGCGGTTCTGAAAAAGACGCTGCTTTTATCAGAAGCTTAAGCCTGGACAACAAAGAAGAGGCAAACCTTGCCATGAACCAGCATACTATCCATTTTGACCTTAAGGATGAGCAGGGAAGAATCATAGACAGAACTTTTTATATTGCAGATTCTGATGAAAATATAAATTCTCTTGCCAACAGAATAGACAGACCCCATGCTCTTGCTGAGGTAAAGGATAAAATGACCGATATTATGCGTGGGAAAACCATGCTCATAGGCTTTTATATCCGGGGGCCTGTCGGCGCACCCGTTTCTAACCCTGCCATGGAAATAACAAGTTCTGCCTATGTGTTTCATAGTGCCGAAATTCTTTATAGAAATGCCTTTGCCGATTTTGAAAAAGAAATTGACAGAGCGGGTCACTTTTTCACCAATATTCACAGCGAAGGCTTAAACAGACCGGAGGATTTACCCAACGCAAGAGTATTCATGGATCGAAAGTGCTGGACAACCTATAGCTTCAATTGCACATATGCGGGGAATACCCTACTTCTTAAAAAAGGGAATCACAGATTCGCCGTGGATAAAGCCGTCTACTTAAACAAAGGGGATGAATTATCCGAGCACATGTTTATTACCGGCATCAACATGCCCAACGACCGTATCACATGGTTTGCCGGTGCCGCTCCCAGCGGATGCGGCAAAACAACCACAGCGATGGTGGGAGATTGTTTTGTCGGTGATGACCTTGCCCAGATGTGGCGTTCTGAAGATGGAAGTATAAGGGCTGTAAATCCAGAATGCGGAATCTTCGGCATACTCGAAGATGTTAATCAGGAGGGTGATCCGATTCTAATGAAACTTCTTCGGGAACCCGGGGCTGAAGTAATATGGTCAAATGTTCTGATCGATGAAAATGCTATACCCCACTGGAGAGGGAGTGAAGAAAATCCCCCCAAAAAAGGGATAAATTTTCAAGGTGAATGGAAGACAGGGATGACGGATAAGAACGGCAAACCTGTTCCGGTTTCTCATCCCAACGCCAGATGTACCATTTCAGCAAGTGCTTTGCAAAATTATTCCAGCATTGCAGAATCCCCGGACGGAGTTGAAATAGGTGTTATTACTTACAGCGGCAGGGATAGTGACACAATGCCGCCGATCTGGGTTGCTCCAACCCCCGAGCATGGTGTTGTCATTGGCGCATCAATAGTATCTGCGGCCACCGCAACCGAAGTCGGCGCAACAGGAGTTAAACGGGCACCATGGGCCAACGCACCTTTTATTCCAGGCTCCCTTGGGGATTACATGGATGCACAGTTTAAATTTTTCGGCCATGAAAAAATAACAGAGGAAAAAAGGCCGATTATGGCAGGGTTAAATTATTTTTTAACCCACGAATCCAGAGGAGGAACTACAAAAAAACTTCTAGGGGAAAAAAAGGATGTAAAGGTCTGGCTTGCATGGCTTGCAAAGCTCGTCCATGGCGAAATAAAACTAATCGATACTCCCATAGGAGGCATCCCCATATATGAAGATTTAAAGAATCTCTTCAAGGAACTGATTGAAAAAGAATACACAAAAAGTCTATATTTAAAACAATTTTCACTATACACGGAAAATATTATCAAAAGGATAGATCTTCAACTAAAAGCCTATGGAAAGGAAAAAAATATTCCATCCAGGTTTTTTGAAATCGTGGAAATTCAAAAAAAAGAACTCCTTGAGCTGAAATCCAAACATGGCTCTGTTGTGTCCCCTTTTGACCTTTAAAAATAAAACTATAGA
>CAZNFB010000310.1:0-3499 GCA_964572105.1 uncultured Desulfobacteraceae bacterium | reverse complement strand
ATGCCTGGAATCAGTGCAGCTGAATAGTTACCATATTTTCCATCTACCTTTAGTTGGTTATAATATTTAGCAATAAACTGAGCTATGACATCTGATGGTCAAAATTAGAACCAACCCCATTCCTCATTTTTGCACCACATTTAAAATATATTTGCCAATAAGTCAAACTGGAAAATCCGATATATTGTGGGGTATGAGGAGCATATAAAATTTTAGATTATCCAGAGGGAAAATATGCACAACAAAAACGTGACATGTTATAAATAATTTTACAAATAAGGAACTTTTTGAGGCCATATATTCAATATTGTAACAATTAATTCTCCAGCAAAGGCTTTTGCAGCAGTCTATTTATTCTTTTTTTTATCAAAATTTCTAATAATTATAATTTGTTACAGCTAAAATGCAAGCATTCCTCCATGCATGGCATACCCGTTGCGTTAATCCATGTCAGTTTCGGATTGCCCAAACTATTTTTACAGACCCATGTTTTGGGAATAGATTCCGGCACAAAGGCAGAAGCAGAATAAATTTGCGATACTATTACGAGGAGGATTAATTAAATGAAAAAAATTGAGACGATAATTAAGCCCTTTAAACTCGACGAGGTAAAGGAGGCATTAAATCATTTAGGAGTCACAGGAATGACAATTACCGAGGTCAAGGGTTTTGGGCGCCAGAAAGGGCATAAAGAAATATACAGAGGCGCAGAGTACCAGATTGATTTTATTCCAAAAATTAAAATCGAAATTGTAGTTAAGGCATCCATGGCTGAACAGGTGGTGGCTGTAATTTCTCAAAGTGCCAACACCGGCAAAATTGGTGATGGTAAAATATTTATACTCCCCGTTGATGAAGCTGTTCGTATCAGAACAGGAGAATCTGGAGAAGATGCAATATAAGAAAAAGTATGGAGGAAAAATAATGAAAAAAATAATATTCCTATTAATATTTATCAGCCTTGGCACAACCTGCGCCTGGGCAGGCGAGGGACAGCCAACCCTGGAATCAAACAAAACCGCCATAGAGCTGGTACAGACCCATGCTGATTATATATGGACATTGATAGCAGCAGCCATGGTATTTTTCATGCAGGCTGGGTTTGCTCTTGTTGAGTGCGGCTTCACAAGGGCCAAGAATGCCATAAACATAATGATGAAAAATCTTATGGATTTTTCAATCGGCTCTTTAGCCTTCTGGGCTGTGGGTTTCGGCCTTATGTTCGGCATAAGCAAGTCTGGATGGTTTGGTACAAGTGGATTTTTTTTGAGCGATTTTAAACCAGGGGGAGATCAATGGGTTTTGGCTTTTTGGATGTTTCAGGCTGTATTTTGCGCCACCGCAGCCACCATCGTATCCGGGGCCATGGCAGAAAGAACAAAATTTACAGGATACCTTATATACAGCGTTATTCTAAGTGCTCTGATCTACCCTGTTTTCGGGAGCTGGGCATGGGGAAGTCTGTATAATGGAAGCGGATGGCTTGAGGGGCTTGGATTCATCGATTTTGCAGGCTCGACCGTGGTCCATTCCGTTGGCGGATGGGCAGCCCTTGCCGGAGCCATTGTCCTGGGACCACGTTTGGGGAAATATACAAAAGACGGCAAAATTAAACCGATTCCAGGGCATAATATTCCCCTGGCTGCTTTGGGGGTATTTATCCTGTGGCTGGGCTGGTTCGGCTTTAACCCTGGGTCAACCACAGCAGCCAACAAAGATATCGCCCTGATTTTTGTAAACACCAATCTTGCTGCGGCAACAGGGGCTGTCTTTGCCATGATCACATCCTGGATAATGTTCGGCAAGCCTGAAATCAGTATGAGTTTAAACGGAGCTCTGGCAGGTCTTGTGGCGATCACAAGCCCCTGCGCCACTGTCACACCCTCAAGCGCAATTGTTATAGGTGCAATTGCCGGGGGCCTGGTAGTATTTTCTGTTCTGTTTTTTGATAAACTCAAAATTGATGACCCTGTGGGAGCCATATCGGTTCATGGTGTAAACGGGGCATGGGGAACCCTTGCGGCCGGCCTTTTCAACATGGGAGGGACTTCAGGTAAAATTATAGGGGTACAGCTTCTTGGCATTGTATCCTGTTTTATCTGGACATTTACTTTAGCCTTTATAATGTTCAAACTGATTGATGCAACCATGGGTTTAAGAGTATCTCCTGAAGAAGAAGGAGAAGGGCTTGATTTATCAGAACATGGGGGGAATTCATATCCAGACTTCGAGGTATCCATGTATACCCAGGGATAACCTGGAGTAATGCCATACACTTTCTGGCCTGGTTTTATCCTGGGCAACTTAATGCTACGGTGTTGAGGTGTGAGTATTGAAAAAAACTGATTATATTTTTATTCTCAATACTCACCCATCATATTATAAATTTATATTTTTAATATTAATGCTAAACAGATACAAACGGGGAAAAATAATGATCAAAGCAATTAAGCTTACAGCAATTACATTAACATTAATCCTTTTTCTTGGAACTTCTCACCTTCTGGCTGAAGAGGAAAGGCCGGAGGCATCGGTGGATATAGGGGCCTTCAGCAAATATGTATGGCGGGGATACGAATTCAGCGATAGCAGCATTGTAATTCAACCTTCTGTAACCGTAAGCTACAAGGGATTCAGCTTTAATATGTGGAGCAACCTTGATACGGATGTAGATGACGATACGGATGATGAGCAAAAGCTGAATGAAACAGACCTGACCCTCTCCTATGCAAAAAACTTTAATGCTGTTTCAGTGGAACTCGGTTATATTTATTACGGGTTAGACAGCGCCCAGGATTCAGAAGAATTTTATCTTAGTGTTGGTATTGAAACTTTATTATCTCCCTGCGTCACTATTTACCGTGAAACAGCACATCTTCCGGCCTGGTATATAAATTTTGGAATCTCCCACAGCATAGCACTGCCAAAAGAAATTTCTCTGGATCTTTCAGCATCTGCCGGTTACCTCTACTCCGATGATGACAGCATAACCGAACACAACAGCAACGACAAGTACAGAGAGTTCCATGACGGCCTTATCAGTATGTCGGCAACTATTCCTGTGGATAAATATATTGCTGTCACCCCGATGATAGCATATTCATTTCCATTATCAAACAAGGCTGATGATCATATTTCAGGAGTCAACGGTTTTACTGACGACTCAGATTATCTTTTTGGAGGCGTGACAATATCCATGGCTTTTTAACATTTTTTACAAATTTGTTATTTCTTTAAACATATCCAGCAGTATCCTGTTAAAAGTTTGCGTGAGGGACTGGGAAGGCTTGTTATCACCTTGAAAACAATAGCAAAGATGACTTTTGGGCTACCTGCGCAAAAGGGAAAAAAGTCGTCTGCCTTTCCCAGTCCAACTCTATGCCTTGGTTCGATGCTTTTTTCGTGCTTGTTTTAGTACCTTACTCCTGAACTTATGTTATAAAAACAAGAAAATTATAATGAAAATTCAGCCACAAATTTTGTAGATGGTCAACTTGAT
>CAZNFB010000309.1:0-3500 GCA_964572105.1 uncultured Desulfobacteraceae bacterium | reverse complement strand
CTGCTGTTAATACCGGCCGCCTGTAATATGAATTATCTCTCCGGTAATATAATTTGAATAATCACTAACCAGAAAATGAATGAGATTAGCCACATCTTCAGGTTCTCCGATTCTTTTTAAGGGTGTGATTTTCACGGCTCTTTCCACAACCGCTTCATATTTGGCCAGTCCTCTGACCCCTTCTGTGTTTATCATCCCAGGGGCAACGGCATTTACATTAATATTGTAGCGGCCGAACTCCATGGCCATGGACTTTGTAAGACCGATTATACCTGCCTTGGAAGATGAATAGTTTGCCTGGCCCGGGTTACCAAGATGGGCACGGGATGACAGGTTTACAATTTTTCCATATTTTTGCGCAACCATATGGGGTGTTGCAAATTTGCAGCAGTTAAATGCCCCTTTTAAGTTAATATCAAGGACTTTATCCCAGTCGGATTCCTTCATGTCACGCATGAGCATATCCCGGGTAACACCGGCGTTATTCACCAGTATTTCCACCTTTCCAAAAGCTTTAACAGCTTTTTCAATGAGGCTGCTGGCGTCATCCCAGCTGGATATATCCGCAATTACATATTCCGCCTCATTTCCTTCGGACTTTATCTGGGCAACGGTCTCTTTTACATTATCTTCCATAACATCATTTGCAATAACTTTTGCACCGTTTTGAGCCAGTCTTTTGGATATTTCTCTGCCAAGCCCTAATCCGGCACCGGTAACAACGGCTACTCTCCCTGTTAAATCCATATTCATAACACACCTCTATCTATTAAACCTTACGTTTAACCATTAATGCCACATCACCCTGCTGAACTATTTCACCGTTCTGGTTAACCACGGTCCTTCTTTTGGTGACAACTCCCCTGTCCGGTTTGCTTGTCTCCTTTGTTTTTATAATTTCAACTTCAAGGTGGATGGTATCTCCAATAAAGACCGGTTTTAAAAATTTCCAGTCCATTCCCATTAAAGCCAGAACATTCTCTTTTATGGAAATATTCATCCTGCTTTGCGTAAAAAGACCCGATGCAATAACAAAAACAAGGTTTCCATGGGCAATTCGTTTGCCGAAAAATGTATTCTTGGCAAACTCCTTATCCATGTGAACTGCATTAAAATCCCCTGACAGACCCGCAAAATTTACTACGTCGGCTTCGGTGATTGTTCTCCCCACGGTTTTATCCTTGTCGCCGACCTGGAGATCATCAAAATATTTTTTCTCCATATTCTTATTAATCCCTTTAAAAATAGTTTTACAAATTTATTATTTTTTTATCCATCTTAAAACATTACGGCCAAGGGAACGGCACATCATACCGGAAAGGGGATCTTCGGAAACATCCCTTTTCCATTTGATATTTTCTCCTTTTAAAGAATCAAACATTGTCCCCATGGGTCCAAGGTTGAAAACACCTTTATCAGGATCTCTGGCCTCAACCACATGCATTCCGTGTCCCTGAATAAATCTTTCAAGGAGCATCTGGGTAAGTTCCTGGCCGCCGTTTCTTAAACCGGCGTGAGTTAAGGCTGCTCCGATTTTTCCATCAAGAAGATTACAGCACATGTGCATCCAGCGCGTACGATCCATAAATATTTTAAAGAGGCTCGAAACATTGCCGAAATAGACAGGGGAGCCAAAAATAATAGCATCAGCTTCAAGCATTTTTTCAGCAAGACCCGGCATGGCATCATCTTTAATTGCACATTCAGGCTTCATCAGGCATTTGTTGCATGAAAGGCATAGTTTAATATCGAGCTCCGAGAGTTCAACAAGTTCGGTTAAAACATCTTTTGCAGCAATCTCTTCTAATACCATATTCAGCATGGCGGCTGTATTTTTGCAGGGCCTGTGGCTCCCGTTTATTGCCAAAACCTTCATGTCAGCTCCTTAATCTTTAAAGAAATATTTCTGATCGATTATGGGACTTCTTTTATTTCAATCAAAAGCCCGTGAGCACTTTTGGGATGGATAAATGCAACTTTTGGTTCCCTGTCAAACATTTTACCCACAACCTTGACACCTTTTTTTTCAAGGTCATCTGAAAAAGTTTTGATATCGTCACACCGTATGGAAATATGATGAAGCCCCCCCCCGGATTTTTCCATAAATTTTCCTACTGCGCCGTCGGGTCCTGTGGCTTCCATTAATTCAAACTCAGTATCACCGTTTAAATTGACCTTGGCGGATACCTGCTGAAGTCCGGGATACTCTGTCCGTGAAACCTCTTTTGCATCAAAAATATTTTTAAGAAAAGAGACCATTTCATCAATGCTTTTTACAGCAATTCCAACATGATCTATACCTTTAATCATACGCACCTCTATTTTTTTAAAATTGTCACAGAGCTGTTGGGGCCGGCTCCCATGGCATGTGCCAAACCGATTTTTGCTCCCTTTACCTGTCTTTTACCTGCCTCGCCCCGCAGCTGGTTGATTATTTCACAAATCTGCCCAAGCCCTGTGGCTCCTAAAGGATGGCCCCTTGACATTAATCCTCCGTCAGTATTTAGAGGAATTTTTCCATCAATATCAAAAACACCTTCCTTTAACAGTTTTGCGGCTTCACCTTTTTTGCAAAAACCAAGTTTTTCAATATCCCATATTTCAGCAGAAGCCATGGTGTCATAGGCCTGAACCACATCCATATCTTCCGGCCCGTACCCTGTGGCTTCATAGGCCTGCCTGGCGGAAAGTTCCACAAGACCTTCTTTGGGAGGATGCTTGAGACTTGCCATTGTGCTGCTCATCATCATTCCTTCACCGTATACTCCGGATGTTATGGTAGATGTGGCCACAGTAAGGGCCCTGCTTTTTGATTTAAGTTTATCTTCACTGCAGAGTATTACTGCAGCGGCACCATCTGCCAGGGGACAGCAGTGGAAGAGTCTTAAGGGGGTTGCCACTACCCTTGACGCCATAACCTCTTCAATGGTAACAGGTTTTTGGAATCGGGCATTTGGATTTAAAGCACCGTTCTTACGATTTTTAACAGTTACCCGTGAAAAATCTTCAAGTGTTGTGCCGGTCTCTTCCATATACTCGACTGTTTCATTGGCATAATTTGCCATCTGTGCGTTAAAGCCGGAAGCAAGTTCCCATGGTAAAAATGCTGTGCTGGGGATGGGGCCCTTGGGCATTTTTTCCATACCTATGGCAACGGCAACATCACAAATTTCAGCAGCCACCATTAAATATGCAAGTCTGAATGCCGAACTTCCGCTGGAGCAGGCATTTTCCACATTCACTATGGGAAGACCTGTAAGGCCTATCTCTTTTATTAATTGATGACCTGATCCTGTGCCCTGATACACACTGCCGCAAAAGGCTGCCTGTATTTCTTCCCAGCCCATTTCAGCATCGTTTAGGGCATTTAGTAAAGCATCACTTCCAAAATCGTAGTGTTCCTTATCATAAACCTTCCATGGGATAAGCCCCATGCCGGCCACACAAACTTTTCTCATTTCATTTAGATTTTTCATATTATAACCCTCTTAAAAATTCTG
>CAZNFB010000308.1:0-3511 GCA_964572105.1 uncultured Desulfobacteraceae bacterium | reverse complement strand
AAAAAAACAATAGTGTCAGGAAATGAAATTCAAGAAAGAAAATATGTAATTATTTATGTACGGCAACAGGTATAATGCTGAAGCATTTCTGGAATCACCACCGTTGAATAGTTATAAAGGGTGTCCTAAAAATTTCAAGGAGTAGAAAATACATGAATAGATATCCCGGGCCTGCTATAAACAGCTTTTTAGATGATATAAAAAAAAAAGAGGGGGAAGATGCTGTTACACTTTTAAAGGAGAAAGCATTCAAGCCTGCCGGCATACTTTTTAACAGCACTGATAACTTCCCTTTTAATGATTATTTTTTTCTGAAAATGACGCTGGAAATTCCGTCAATACATCTTGAATTTGCAAAATTTATTTTCGAAAATGCAAAAGTAAAAAGTGACCAGCTTTTCTATCTGGTACTCTTTATCTCCCTGGCAAGTGAACATGGGAATATCCGGGTTGCCATTGATAAAGATTTTTTAAATTTTGAAAACCGGCTTGCAGATTACAGATCAGCCTTTGACCCGGATACTCCCCATGGGGTTACCGATTTTTATGAAAAATTAAATAAAATTTTTAAAAATGGAATCGATGACCTGAAAAAAATCATATGTTCAAATAAAGATATCTTTGGTGAATATGAATCCAGGGCGCCATTTTATTATTCACCCGATATGAAATATGTTTATACTCAGCAAAAATACATTTATGAAAAAAGATTTTTATCTGCCCTGGGTGCCAGAATTTCAAATCCTGTTAATTCACAATATTCCAATGCAACTGATGACGATACCTGGCCTCGGTTAAATTTTAATGCTGCTCAAAAGATAGCCCAGTCTATTTCCGATGGTATTGCTCCTAACAAGTCCGGTTTTAAACTGAATAATGGCCAAAAAAATGCCATTATTTCCTCCCTTTTGAACCGGTTTTCTCTTGTCAGCGGCGGGCCTGGAACCGGCAAAACAACCACAGCAGTAAATATTATCAGGGCAATTTTATTAAGCCTTGCTCCAGAAAAACGGGGGGAGGTATCCATGGTACTTGCAGCTCCCACAGGCCGTGCAGCAAACCGTATGTCGGAAAGTATTGAAAACTCATTATTAAACTTTCCTTTTGTTTCTAAAAACAGAGAAAATGTCGATGGCTTCATTAAATCCAATGGTATGACAATGCACCAGTTGCTTGGCCTTGGCTATTCTTCTAAACTGCCTGGATATGATCTTAACAACAGATTTCCCTATGATATTATATTGATTGACGAAGCATCCATGGTCGATCTTAAAATGATGACCTGGTTTCTGGAGGCTGCCCCTGCGCATGCCAAGGTTATTATGCTGGGCGACAAGGACCAACTCCCATCCGTTGAAACTGGAGCATTGCTGGGGGATATGATCCCGAAAAAAGGGGCAAATATTCTTTCTGGACAAATTACTTTTTTAGATGAATCCCACAGGTTTAATTCCAGAACGGGAATCGGAAAACTTGCCGGCGCGTTTAATGCTGGTAATTATGAGCTTGCCATGGCGGCATTTGAAACAGAGAAGAACATCAGACTCCATTCATCAGAAGATGATTTTAGTATTCTTAAATCACTGGAAAGAGTATATTCTTCAAGATGGGAGATGAGCAAGTTATGCAGGGTCAATTTTGGTTATAATGAAATAGCTGATAATATCGGGTTGATTAATGACATCTTTGATACTCTTTCCCACCGTATTATTTTATCCCCTTCAAGATACGGCATACTCGGTATCAACTGCATAAATAATAAAATATCAGGCAAGTTCTCTTTTAAAGAGATATATGCGGGCAAACCTATAATGATTACGCAAAATGATTATTCTGTGGGGCTGTTTAATGGAGACAGGGGCCTTATATTCAGCTTCAGACAAAACAGGGTTGAAAAAAAGCAAACAGGTAGTTTTAAAGGGGAAATCGCCGGTGCCGGTAATGGAACCAGAATCTTTGCAGCAGTTTTTCCAGGTTTAAGCAGGTATGAAAAAGGTGGAGAAATTATCACCCTTCCCTACAAACTTATTTTTCCGGGGAGTCTACCCCCCCATGAGACCTCCTATGCCATGACCATACATAAGAGTCAGGGGTCGGAATTCACCGATGTTCATATGGTTATAGGTAAAAACTGCGGTGCTTTATTGTCCAGGGAGATTTTATATACGGGACTTACAAGAGCCAAAGAAAAATGTGATATTTACTCCACCAAAGAAAGATTAAAAACTGCAATTGCAGGACGGGTTGTAAGGCATAGCGGCATCAGGGAAGGGCTTGCAATATAATTTTGCTTTAAAAAATATTTTTTCCATAAAGATAAGATTCCTTTGTTATTATAATATAATAAATATATATTAATATTTTCGGTAACTATTCCGCTGATATGTACGGCAGCAGGTATAATCTGATTAAACCATGAAAAACTTACAGAGAAGAGGTCGTAACGAAAGAATCTGCTAAAAATATAAGCATGCTTCAGGCATGATCTGATTTTTTTAAATACAGTTATAAAAGGAGACAGAGTGAAAACAAGGCTGACCGAACTTTTAGGTATTAAATATCCTATAATACAAGGAGCAATGGCATGGGTATCTCTTCCTCCCCTGGTTGCTGCGGTTTCCAATGCCGGAGGGCTTGGTATCTTAGGTGCGTCATTTATGAATCCTGATGAGCTTAAGGCGAGTATCATCGAGGTAAAAAAACTTACAGATAAGCCCTTTGGCGTAAATTTCATGCCGGAAAATCCTGAGCTTGAGCAACTTCTCGACGTGCTTATAGAACAGAAAGTTCCCGTTGCAAGTTATGGTAAGGGAGATCCTGAAAAAATTATTCAAAGAACAAATCCCCATAACATTATTAATCTGCCCACCATGGGTTCTGCAAAACATGCCATAAAAGCAGAAGCGAACGGCGCTGATGCTGTTATAGTTCAGGGTACAGAAGGTGGCGGACACACCGGTTTTATAGCCGGGACAATATTGCTTCCAAAGGTTGTGGAGAATGTAAGCATACCTGTTGTTGCAGCTGGAGGATTTAATGATGGTAGAGGGCTTCTGGCCGCCCTTTCCTATGGTGCCGAAGGGATTTCCATGGGGACCAGATTTATGGCCACAAAGGAATGTCCCATTATTCATGATGCCAAGCAATATATTGTTGACTCCGATGAGAATAAAACCGTAATTACGGATAATCTCACAGGGGTCCGGTGCAGGGTTATGAGAAACAGGTTCGCAGAGAGTATTCTTGATATGCAGAAAAAAAAGGCATCAAAATGGGAAGTAATGCAGCATGCCAAAGGAAGGTTCCGCAAGGCTTTTTTGGAAGGGGACATGGAGTGGGGGTCTTTTGGGTGTGGGCAGGTGATTGGGCTTATTAAAGATATACCATCCTGCGAAGAGCTGATTAAAAGAACGATTGAGGAATGCGAAAAAATGTTAAAAGAGGTTGTGAAAAAGGTGGAAAGTGTATCTGATAAGAGGTCGTAAAGAAAGAACCTGCTAAAAATATATAA
>CAZNFB010000307.1:0-3553 GCA_964572105.1 uncultured Desulfobacteraceae bacterium | reverse complement strand
TGCAAAATATAATGGTTTCATATTAAACTTTAATACCGGATATTTTTTTCATTACATAAAATCCAAGGACCTCTAAAAATAATGCAAACACCAGGAGTTTTTTTCCCACAGGATGCACAAAAAGTATGGAGATATATTTTGGGTTCAGGAACCAGGTTATTCCTGCAAATGCAACTGGAAGCAGGCCTAAAATCAGTGATGTTATCCGTCCTTCGGCAGTCATGGCTTTAACCTGCATCTTTAGTTTAAAACGGTCCCGGATGGTCTTTGATAATCCATCCAGAATTTTTGTCAGGTTTCCGCCTGTTTCCCTTTGAACAACAAAAGTTGTGCATAATATTTTTATATCTGCAATTTTTTGGTATCTGTTTTCAAGGTTTTTAATTGCCGTTTCAAAAGGAATACCCATCGCAATTTCATCATATACGCTGCTGACTTCGGTGCCTATGGGCGCCGGAAGTCTGCGGCTCACTTCATGCATGGCTCTGTCTAAAGACTGGCCTGCTTTAAGTGACCGTGTTATCATATCAATTGCTTCAGGAAGCTGTTTTATAAGGGTTTCTTCATGTTTATTTTTTCTGTAAATATAATAAAAAGATGGGAGCAGGGCGCCTGATATTAAAAAAAGAAACATTACAAACGGGTTTCTCATCAACAGTAAAGGGGGTAAAATAAAAAAAACACCCATGCCAAGGGATATTGAAAGAAACCTGCCCACAGATATGGAGGAATCGGCAGATACGAGCAAAGATTCGATTAGAGCCATGTCAATCAGCCTGCCCAGCACTTTTTCCATGATCCCTTTTTTTTCATAACCGGCTGCAGCCCTGTCTGCGCCCTTTCTTCTTTCATATGCAAGTTTTTTTAAAATTTTTTCTTTTTTTGCCGCTCTCCTGTCTATATCCATGTAATAAATAGAGAGAATCAGAAAAAAAACAATCAGAAAAACTATTGTCAGTATCAGAGTTTTCATATTACCTTAGCGCTTTACTTCTTTTTTGAAATTAAATATTTCAGAGCCTAATTCAATTCCGTATGATTGAATATGCTCTTTAAACCTCGATTCTTTTCCTGTGGCTGCAAAAAATCCGTAAATATGCCCTTTGTCATCGATTCCCTGTTGTTTAAAAAGAAAAATATTATCCATTTTTATCTTTAAATCGGCATCAATTCCGGCAATCTCTGAAACCGACACTATTCGCCTTTTACCGTCAGGCAGCCGCGCAAGCTGAACAATTATATTGATAGCACTGGAAACAAGGGCTCTCATTGCCATTTCCGAGAACTGGGATGTTCCCATGCTGAGCATTACCTCCATGCGTGAAAGAGCATCAAGGGGTGAATTTGCATGGATGGTTGACATTGAACCCTGGTGCCCTGTGTTCATGGCCTGAAGCATGTCTATAACTTCAGCGCCCCTTGCCTCTCCCACAATGATTCTGTCTGGCCGCATTCTCAAGCTGTTTTTTACAAGATCCGTAAGTGTTACCTCACCTTTTCCTTCAATATTCGGAGGTCTTGACTCAAGCCTAACAACATGGGGCTGATCGAGTCTGAGCTCAGCGCTGTCTTCTATTGTAATAATACGTTCGGTATTTGGTATCTGTCCCGACAAAATATTAAGCATAGTGGTTTTGCCTGCGCCGGTTCCCCCTGAGATTAGAATATTGAGCTTTGATTTTATTGCCCCTGTTAAAAAATCGAACATCTCAGATGTTAGCGCAAGATTTGCAAGAAGATTATTTGACGTTAAAGGTTTATGACCGAATTTGCGTATGGAAAGCATTGGTCCGTCAAGGGAAAGCGGCGGAATAATAACATTAACCCTTGAACCGTCAGGGAGCCTTGCATCCACCATGGGAGAAGACTCGTCTATTCTGCGGCCTATGATGGAAACGATTTTGTCTATAATCTGCATCAGATGGTCATTATCCCTGAATTTTATGGGGGTCTTGTGAAGCAGACCGTTTTTTTCCACATAAACACTGGAAAAACCGTTTACCAGTATATCCTGTATGGAATCGTCCTGTACCAAAGGTTCAATAGGGCCAAAACCGGTTATTTCGTTCATCAGATCCAGAACAAGCATAACCCGTTCCCTCTGGTTTAAGGGAAGGTTATCCGCTGAAGTAATCTCCTGAAGAGCCTCTTTTACAGTTGAAGAAAGGTCTTCTCCAGGCATGTCGGTTATGGAAGACAGATCGAATTCATCTACAAGTCTGGCGTGAACTTTTGATTTAACCATGTTGTAGGTTTTTGGATCAAGCCCTGCAGAACTTGCTGTTTTTTCATACTCTTTGGCTGCTGTGCCAATCTGCAGTCTTTCACTTAACTTCATATAAACTATCCTCTCTTAAACAAGGGTAAAAACCCATCGATGATATGCGATAACCTTCCATGCGCAGCCTTTTGTTTCGGTTTTATTCCGGTTAAAAGGCCTGCAACGGTTTCCATGTCCCTGTTTATAAGGGCATCGGGGTTTGCCATATCCAATGTTTTACCCTTGTTTATGGCTTCGGAAAGTGACGCAAAATCATTTTTTATGCTTGCATATACAGGCCGGTTAAGCACATATGAAATATCATTTTTTGTGAGTTCACTTTTTTCCATGTGCCGGTTTAACACTATCTTTACCCTGGTTTCATCATATCCAAGTTCTTCAAAAAAATTTAAAGCGTTTTGCACACTCTTTATTACGGGCGTGGACTGCTGAACAAGCAGAAAAAGAGTATCCGCAGCGTCAATGACTGCCAGATTCTTTTCAGTAAAATTATGGGGAAGATCAATAATAATATAATCAAAATGAGCGCTAAGCATGGAAAGAATGCGGGTGATATCTTTGCCGCTTACCTGATCCGCGTCGCTTACTTCATCCGGCGCTGCTAATATATAAAAACCTCTATCATGACGGTTCAGGGAAGAAAAAAGAAGGTTTTCATCCATTCTTTCAATATCCTTCAGCATATCAAAAATTGTATACGTGGAAGGAAAATCCAGAAATACACTCACGTCCCCCATAAAAAGATTCATATCAACAAGAATCACCCTGTCTTTTGATAATAGATGTATCTGATCGGCAAGATTTGTGGCAATACTCGTAACCCCCTGTCCTCCTTTTATGCTGAAAACCGCTGTAATTTCTCCAGAGCGGCCTCCTGATTCAATCCTGCCAAGAGCTTTTTGCACACAAGAACTCAGTTCTTTGCCCTTGCCGGGAATCAAAAGAAAATCATCAATGCCTGCTTTTAAACCTGCAAGAATAGCATCAGGATCTTTTTTTTGGGAAACAAAAAAAAGAGCTGTCCCAGGCATTGAATTTTTCAAGTGTCCGGCAAGAGCAATCCCTCCTTTTAAATCAATGTCAATATCGATAAAAACCGTTTCCGGCCCCAAATCCTTTATTGAAGTATAAGAGGCAGCACAATCGTCAAATCTTTCCACAAATTCAACAACCTGAGACAGATCAGTTTGAACACTTTCCCATAATATATTGTTATTGCCGACTATTACGCCTTTTGCTTTATCCGCCATTTTTATATTTGCCTTTTATTTA
>CAZNFB010000306.1:0-3556 GCA_964572105.1 uncultured Desulfobacteraceae bacterium | reverse complement strand
AAATTATGGCGCATATACCGATAATTTTATAAAACGCCTGTTTTTTATTTAATTCCTTTATCTTAGCTGTAAAGTCAGTGATCAGGAGTTTTAACCTTTTTATTAAAACAGTTGTTTTGTGCATTAATAAAAATCCCCTCTTAATTTTTTGATAATTTTATTAATTTTTTCGAAAGCTGTTTTTTTATAAATTTGCTCCATGGCATAACTCAAAGAGATATCCCCGTACAGCAAATACGCTTGGCTAAACTTTGCGTTTCCCTTTTTACCTTCGCTTTCCCGGATATTTATAACCTCCATTCCTTTAGCATAAACAATGGCAGGAACCCCTGTAACCCCGTATTTTCTGAACAGCAAAGGATCTATTATGATATTTGCATTGTTATTGGAATTTATGGATTTTACAAAATCAGCGGTCGGCGCAAAATATTTCATGCCGTTTACAAAACCCCGCATCACCAGGCTGATGTTAGGATCATCCAGAGAATAAATATCAGAGGTATAGGCTTTGAGGGTGCTGATCGGCACGGACGAGGATATAAAAATATAAATTCTTTCGGAAGTGTCCAAAAAATTTGCAGATTTTTTTTGATCATCTGGATCGGTTTTATAAGCCGGGTCGTTTAATTTACCGGTCAGGGTGTTTTTATATTGTTCTATTCTTTCTTGCAGCTTTGAGGATTGAGCTATCTGGGAAAGTTTTTTTAATTTTTCAGCGGCTTCCTGTTTGTAATCAGGCAGGTAACCCGGTGCCGAGATAATTTTTTTATATTTTTCCGCCTGTTTCATGGTTTTCTTTAAAAAACGAATGTCACTCTGTTTATTTTCAGGATAAACTTGTGTTGCAGGAATCAATATAAATGCAAAAACGGAAAATATTATTTTTCCCATGTTTTTTTTATTAAAAAGCACAGCATGTCCTTTTTCTAAAAAGTATATACATAAAATTATCCGGAGCATTGCCTGCAACCGGAAGCGTTGGGTTTTTCCCGCAACCCCAGATACCGGCTGAACGCCCCACAGGGATACACTGTGATCCTTTGACAGGTTTTGCGATATTGAATTTGTAATGTTTTTTGATCCAGATTAAAGTAGGTATACAGGAGCATAGCGTGATTCCTGTGTCGCATATAGCTCCCGACCGTGACATTTTATAAATTAGTCTTGCGGCTAAACCCAAAGATGCTTCAGTTATATCCTCTTCATTTGTATGGCCGGACATGGGATAGGTGCTGCCCCAAGACCCCATACACCAGTATAAAGCAGTAATAGGGCGACCGATATTGGAAGCAACAGAATCGGCTATACATGAAAGCTGTGCCGGGAAATTAGCGAATAATAATGTTTCCGGGTACATTATTAATGCTAAAGCATCATTATTCCAGGTGGGATCTACCTCGGTCATATATGTAAGGTCAAAACCGCTATGTTCTACACAGGTGAAATCTATAAGAAGCTCCATCATTGTCCAGATTGGATAAATAAAATAATGGGCTTGCAGAAAAGTCGAAGTTCCCTCCTGTGCTCCTCCGCCGCATGTATTACTTCCATCAAGGAGTCCATTTGAAGGGTTTTTCAGTCCAAAGCCCATGGACGGGAAGCAGTAAGCATCCTTTACAGTTTCAATATACCGGGCCGGTTCCCAGAAACTTACGGGGATTCCCACCCGCGGAACTCCCAGCGGGCCAGGACAAGTACATATGGGAGATTTGATATCGGGTTTATCAGAAAGATAGTCGCCTGGGTTTTTTGAAACTGTAACTCCTCCTATTGATATTGGAAAAATACATTCCCAGCAGACTTCGGTAAGGGGGTTGTGAACTATTCCCTTGCATACGGCAACAGCATCACGGCTGTTTGATATCGATATTATTAGAATTAGTATTATTATTTTTAACTTCAACCTCTTTTATCTCCATATAAATTTTTTGCTGCGATATTATGGAAGGGACGGCCTGGACACCGAACCGATCTATAATCTCTGCAGATGCATAAAAAACCGGTCTTTTAAATAATTCGGACAAATCATAACAAGAGCCGTCCGTTATTAGTAATATGGAATTATAGTCAGCAGCATAGGACTTTTGACACCATTTTATCTGTTCGCTATCCATACCGTTAAATATAACTATAGTTTTGGAAAAATTCATATATTGAAGGGGGTTAAATTTATATCCGGCCGGGTATAAAATTTCGCCTTTGCCGTCAGGAATGTTAAAATCCAGGGTGTATGTCATATCAACAAGAAAGGAATTATTTTTAACAGCTCTTGGAAGTTTAATAATGTCCGGTCTGTAATTTTTGACCAGAGATTTTATTTTTTTTTGATTAAAATGTTTTTTCCAGTCTGTTTGCGCCGCTTTTTCCTTTAGTTCGGTTACGGCGTCCTTTTCGGCGATCTTATATGTTGCTCCAAAGGTTCCAAGGACGGTTATTTCAGCAAAACTGTTATTTACAAAAACAAATAGTATAAAAAATAAAATTCTAATCATAAAACTAATCCATTTTCTGCTGCATACTTTCCTGAATTTTTTGTGTCGGCTTAGTTGTAATGTCGCCATACCATTGGGATAGATCAATTAAAGAAAAGTTGAGCATTTGAAATTCCTCTTGTGTAAATCCTCGGCAATTTGGACTTTTAGGACTGCCCCAGTCTCCCTTATATCCAAAAGCTTTTAATTGAGGTCGGCCTTGCTGATTAATTATTCTGCTTAGTTTTGAATGAAAACAACAGTAGGTCTTTTTTTCTTCAACGCAGCCTATGACAGGTTCTTTTTTTGAACAGTATTTTCCTACATAGTGACATAATTTTTTTTTTTTAAATTGCTGGAGCTTTACTTCCCTGCTGCTACAAATATCCATTGATAACAAAAAAGAACCATATTGATCTTTACAGCAATCTTTAAACTGGGTTGAAATACCTGACGTTCGACAACGCTTGTCATTACCTGAAAAAATATATAGTGTGCCGAGACATTTGCCGTTTACATCTACTGGACCATTATCAATTTTGTCGTTTTTTCCTTCAAGTGTTTCAGTCCATAAATTGTGGGCTGAAAGTAAATAAAATAGAAGTAACAGAACAGTTATTCGCATTTTTTGGCAGAACACAGTTCACCTATATCCGTATCAGCTGAATTGCTGTAATCGGCAGCAATAGTGCTGTATATTGATTTTTGGATATTGTCATTCCATCCTCGGAATATTTGTCGTTTGCCTTTATTTTTTATACATATTAAGGGGACGGTTACATTGCCGCACAGATTTTTAACCTCTTGTTCATTTTCCCACATTATTTTTTCAGAGAGTCTTCTTGATGTTCCGGTTTTTGTTTTAAACAGGCTACTGCAGATCCAGTCCACCGATTTTTGAGTATCATTTTTTGAGATGGAAACCGGTCTGATTATCAGTCTGGTTTCCATAACCAGACACATTGCCCGTAAATTTTTAATAGCCTCGTGGCAGTGATCACAGGACGGGGAGACAAAAATTTCAATCTGTATATTTTTTTGCGGATTGTCGTACATAAGGGCAGGATTTAATGTTATGTCAGGAT
>CAZNFB010000305.1:0-3556 GCA_964572105.1 uncultured Desulfobacteraceae bacterium | reverse complement strand
AGGCCACCTGCTATAATACACTTCTTCCCTCTGGCCTTCCCAAAATCATTATCACATCTGAAGCATAACTTTAAACAGTATTTTTTGAAGAACTGAATAGTTGTCCACAATTTTACCATAAACTACCAATTTTTTACCAAAACCATCATACCCTATGAATATATCAGATTTAGATCTAAAAAAATACAAGCCGGTCCCGATTCTATCTCAAATAAGAGGAACCCTTCTTAAGCGGATAAAAAACAACGAAGATCTCCTGCCTGAGATTCAGGGTAGAGAAGAGGCCAAAAAAGATGTGGCAAGGGCGCTCCTTTCCGGATACAACATTTATCTTGTATCCGAAGAAGGAACAGGAAAAACAAGACTGGCCAAATCACTCACCGGCCTTCTTGATCCTGTTCCAAAAATAAAAGGATGCCCTTATAATGATGACCCAAGCTGGCCCAAACATTTATTATGCGCAAAGTGCGGAAAAAGTAAAAATCCCGCTGAAGAATATGGGGTTGAAATAATAACCGGTTCAAAACGGTTTTCCCGTATTCAGGGAAATGACTACACAGATGAAGCCAAACTGCTGGGTTTAAAAGATATACACGCAATTGCCCAGGGAAAAAGCCCCACAGATATGGAATCATTTGCTGCAACCGGGGTTTTTAGAGCCAACAGGGGAATATTATTTATTGACGAGCTCCCTGCTGTACGAACCAAAGTTCAGGTTCTCCTCCATCCCATAGCCGAGGAGAAGATGGCTGTCCTGGAAGAATATCATCTGGAGCATCCTTTGGACATTCTATTAGTGGCCACTGGAAATCCCCAGGGATTTTCCCATGTAAATGAAGTTCCCAGGCCGCTTTTAGATAGATTTGAATTGATTTATATGCCCCTTCCTTCAAGGGAAGTGGAGCTTGAAATAGCCTTAAATGAAAAATTCGAACCTGGGAAAAATACCTATTCAAAAAAAGAGGAGAAAAAAATTTCTCTCCCCCCTTTAAATGATGAAGATATTCAGCGTACCGCAGTTCTTCCCTGGTGGATTATGTATCTCCTAAACGAAGCAATAGCATGCAGCAGGAAATGTGATGTCCTTGACAGAAAACCTAGTATCAGGGGAACCTGTCGCGTTTTTGACCATACCTACGCAAGTGTTGAGCTTGCAAATAAAAAGGTGGCATCATTAAAAGAAGCTTTAGATGGAATGAAGCTTGCGTTGAGGGGAAGAATTGAATTAAAGCCTGATTTAATAGATTTTGACAATCCAGCTGAAAGCTTCAGCCGCTTAGATGAGTTCTCCCAGGATATACTTGCGGTGGCATCGGGTAATCTGGCAGGTATTTTCCTTGATGGATGCAATAAAGAGAAATTGAGCCATGAGTTAAACCAACTTGCCGCAGAATCGATTAAGAATATAACCTCTCAGCTGGAACAATACCCTGAATTAAAGCATGCTGTAGCCCGATTAAAATCAAGCAGCGGAAATAAAATCAAATCTTCTCTGTTAAATAAAACAGAAAACCAGATTATTACAGCCCCGCAGACCCAGGATAAAAAAACCCTGGAGCAATATGATTATTCAGCGGTGGAAGTAATTTATAATGCAGCTTTGCACAAGGGACTTGTCAAAAATGATAAGGCTGAACAGACTGTTTTCGTCCCTAAACCAGCATCCTGGACAGGGGCCAGTCTTTAAATAATCGATGAAAAATTCCATATGTGATATATGCCGCAAAAAAAGATTTCAGCAAGAGGCTATATTATCTGAAATAGCATATTCCAAAAATCAAACAATAATAAATCTTTTTCAGCAGTTAAGAGAGAACAGTGACAGCCCTTTAAAAGAGGCTGTTATGGAGTATACAGATAGAAGAATTGAAGAAGAGGGGAAAAAATATCCTGATTTAAGCCCTGAATCTGAACTACGTAATAACTTCAGATCTAAAGCACAGCCAAAGGATCTGGAACGATGCTTTGAAAATTTCATAAAGCAGGGGGATATGATAGTTCAGGATAATAAAGTAAAAATAACCAGAAAAGGTGCTTTTAAGGTGGCTAACCTGGTAAAACTCAGCCTGGAAAATTTAAACAGAGAAAAGTCAGGTTCCCATAAAATAAAAAAATCAGGCCTTGGCATGAAAAGAGCCCTTTACTCACGAAAATATGAATTCGGAGACACTCTCCAGCATGTTGATATGGAAAAGACGCTTTTTCAATCCCTTAAAAGAAATATCGAGGAATCAGGCAAGCCTGTTATCTCCCTTCTCCCTGAAGATTTTTTTGTTTACGAACAGATTTATGAAGCAAGAATGTGTACTGCCCTTTTAATAGATGAAAGTGGCAGCATGGGAGACGAAAAACGGGCCACTGCCATTGATATGTGCCTTGCTCTGGGAAAACTTAAAAAACCTGATGATTTCCTCAAGGTCTTTGTATACGCCTCCGACGTAAAAGAGATCCCCTTTTGGGAAATATTAAACACCACAACTGCAGGGGGGACAACCGATATGAAATCTGCACTGGAATCTGCAAGAAAAAGCTTAAGAAAAGAACAGGGTGACAAGCAGATATATATGATTACAGATGCTGAACCAAATACAGAGGGAGGGCAGTATATAGGATTCAAAAAAGCCCTTGCAGGCGTAAAAAAAGAGGCTATGATCTGCAGACGGAACAACATAACCATAAATATGATAATGTTAGACGACAATTCAAAATTAAAAATGTTCGCCGGCCACCTGGCACGCATCAACGCTGGGAGAATATTTTTTGCATCTCCGTCAAATTCCAGAGAAATTGTGATGCGGGATTTCTTATCCAAAGGCTGATGAAAAAGTAATAATCTGTATGGTGAAAATTTCATGTGCAATTAGGAACGAAAATTTTATAAGTTGAACGAAATAGCTTGTCCACCGCAACACAGGAAATTAGAGGATGGATATCTTTTCTCTGATAAGATCCCCTGGCGATTCTGAACTAAAAAAATATTTTTCAACCCGCGGCTCACTAAGTCCAGGTGACAAACTTAAAGGCGAAGTTATTGAACTTAAAGATGACGGAAAAATACTGATCAATTTCGGTAAATTCCGTGCTCTTGCCCGGATTAATTTCCCTGTAATCAAAGGGGAAATTCTCAATCTTCACGTAATAGAAAAGGACAAAGAGCTCAGGTTAAGTCTGGACAAACCACAACAGCCACCTACTTCCGGCTTTGCCGGGAATCCTTCTGATATTAAAATATTTTCCTTTGATATATTTGACAGTCTTCGTAAGAATATAAAGAATATTATCCCTGACAAATCCAGGCTAAACACCGGTAAACTTCCCCAATATATTAAAACAGATCTTTTGAAAATCGAGTCTTTTTTTAAACCGATCCAGGTGGAAAATCCCCTTTTAAACGCATCAGAATTAAAAACATATATTGATAATTTCGGTCTTCTTTTTGAAAAAAAAATAGAAACCTTCCTAAAAGAGAACACCGGCTCCCCTTTAAAGCTTTCCGAACTGGATCTGCACAAACTAAAACCAAAAGATACAATTTTTAAAGAAGATATTAAACCCA
>CAZNFB010000304.1:0-3575 GCA_964572105.1 uncultured Desulfobacteraceae bacterium | reverse complement strand
TCGCTCAAAAATAACTTTACATTTTAAGCGCCGATGCATCCCGTTTGGCTGCGTTTCAAAAGCTTAGAAATATCGCTTGATATTTCTAAGCTTTCGCGCCTTGCCAGGCAGGCGCCTCAACACTTAAAATTGCGAACTTATTTCGTCCCCGTTCCTTAGGTCATTCATATTTCATATCCCAAAATGTTCGAAATTAAAACCAGCCCCAATAGTTACAATAATTTTATAATGTTATTCAGTGGAAGATCTACAAAGAGGGTGTCCGATTAAACAAGGTGGAGGTTAAAATGAGTATGGAAATTGATGAAACTCTACAGATTTTCATAGAAGAATCTTTAGAGCATCTTTCTGATATTGAGAATGATTTCCTGGCCATAGAAGCTGCAGGGGCGGATATTGATGAGGATATGGTAAATAAAGTTTATCGTGCTGCCCATTCCATAAAAGGTGGTGCAGGATTCATGGGATTAACCAATATTAAAGATCTTACACATGAAATGGAAAATATCCTGGGTAAGATACGAAGCAGAGAAATGGTCCCCAATCCTGAAATAATTAATATTATGCTTAATGCTTCTGACATGCTCAAGCAGCTCATAGAGGATGTGGCCTCCAGTAATGAAGTTGATATCGCAGAACATGTGGCATCACTAAAATTAATTAGTGAAACCATTTCTTCGGATAAAGAAGAAATATCTGATCCCCATGAAGAAGCACTGTCTGATCTCCATGAATCCGACGAAGAATCAGCCCCCTTAGATACGCCCTTTGATGGTTGTGAAGCCCTGATCGCAGATGAAAAAAAAGCCGGAAAAAATGTTTATCAAATTGAGTTTGATTTAATCTCTGATCTCCACAAAAAAGGTAAAAAGCTGGGTGAATTCATAACTGAACTTGAACAGACCGGTTCTATCCTGAAGGTGGGAGTTAAAACCGAAAAAGCAGGTGAACTCGTCAAAAATTTCCTCCCTGATAACTTGCCCGTGCTCCTGATCTTTGCCACAATTTTTAAACCTGAAGATGTTAATATCCTCTTTGAAATAGATGAAAATCAGATTTTTGAAATAGCTGATGATCTGTCATTAACACCCATTATAGATGCCGCTTCCATCCCTGAAGAAGCCCCACCTGAACCATCATTTGCTCAATCATCTGCCCCGGAAAAAAAATATGTAGAAATGGAAACCACTAAATATCCTGAAACCGGCAAACCTGAAGATGAAGTTAAACCCCAGGCTGTTGAAAAAAAAGTGGCGCCCCCAGCGAAAAAAAATATTACTAAAACATCAAAGGTTTCAAAGGAAACCAGTCTTAGGGTTACTGTGACTCTTCTTGATTCCCTGATGACTCTTGCAGGGGAATTGGTTCTGGCAAGAAATCAGCTTGTACAGGGAATAACATTACAGGACCGCCTTTCATCAGAAGCTGCCAGCCAAAGGGTAGATATGATAACCTCCGAGCTGCAGGAGGCAATTATGTTTACCAGGATGCAGCCCATAGGAAATGTCTTCTCAAAATTTCCCCGTGTTGTCAGAGATCTCGCCAAAACTTTGAATAAGGATGTGGAATTATCCATTGAAGGAAATGAAGTTGAACTGGATAAGACCATTATTGAAGCCATCAGCGATCCCCTTACACATCTGGTCAGAAATTCGGTGGACCATGGTATAGAGATAGCTGAAGTTCGTAGAAAATCGGGTAAAAATATCCAGGGGAACATTGTTTTACGGGCTTATCACGAATCAGGACAGGTTAATATTGAAATTACAGATGACGGCAAAGGGCTTGATGGAGACAAACTTGCCGAGGCTGCGCTGGCAAAAGGTATTATTACGGAAGATCAGTCTAAAATAATGTCTGATAAAGAAAAAATACATCTGATATTCATGCCTGGTTTTTCCACAGCCAAAGAAGTAACAGATGTGTCAGGCCGAGGCGTGGGGATGGATGTTGTAAAGACAAATCTTGATAAACTGGGGGGGGTTGTTGATATTGATTCTTCCCTGGGAAAAGGGACCAGCATCAAGATAAAACTTCCCCTTACTTTAGCTATTATTGCCAGCCAGATAATAGTCACAGGTGAAGAACGCTATGCCATCCCCCAGGTAAATCTCCAGGAGCTTTTGAGAATTCCGGCGGACCAGGTAAAAGATAAAATTGAAAAAGTAGGGGATGCTGCTGTGGTAAGGCTGCGCGGAGAACTACTCCCCCTTGTAAAATTAGCCGATGTTATTGATGATGAAGGCTCTTACCTGTCTAAGGAAACAGGTGAGATGAAAAAGGACATGCGTAAAAATATTGCTGACAGGAGGTCGAAAAAAAGCTCCTTGTTTGATGAAGGAGAAGAAGATGAAACAAAAAACATTTCAAAGGACCCGGAATATTTTGAACGTAAATCAAAAGACAGACGCGTCAGTGCTACCAGCTCTGTAAATATCGCCGTGGTCTCTGCAGGAGCCACAAAATACGGACTGGTGGTTGACCAATTACTCGATTCCGAGGAAATAGTGGTAAAGCCGCTGGGCCGACATTTAAAACATTGTACAGGTTATGCAGGAGCCACCATTATGGGGGATGGTCGTGTCGCTCTTATTGTTGATGTGAGCGGAATTGCAAAAATGGCAAAACTCACATCTGTTGACGGGAGCAGCAGAGCTGCCCATGTCCATGAAGAAGCGAGTTCAAAAGGAGATTCCATGTCCCTTCTGGTCTTTAGAAATGCTGAAGATGAACAGTTTTGTGTTCCCCTTAACCTTGTCCTTAGAATTGAAAAAATAAAAAGAAAAGAGATTGAAACCATTGGTGAAAAAAAGCTTATCCAGTATAGGGGGACAAGCCTTCCCCTGGTTAGTATTGATGATGTTGCCGACGTTAAACCTCTTGCTGACAAGGAAGATCTTCTAGTAATTGTATTTATGATTTCCGGCATGGAAGCGGGACTCCTTGCAAGCAGTCCCCTTGATGCCGTTGATGTAGCGGCTCAGTTTGATGAAACTATTCTTAAGCAGTCTGGAATTATGGGATCTGCTATTATAGATAAAACCACCACTTTAATGATAGATATTTTCGGCGTGATACAGTCTTCTTTTCCAGAGTGGTTTGCAGAGATAGGGCATGGTAAAGATCCTGACGAGCAGGCCCCCTCAATACTATATGCTGAAGATTCCAATTTTTTCCGGAGCCAGGTTAAAGGTTTTATGGAAGAAGCCGGGTATAATGTTATAGAAGCCGAAGATGGGATAATAGGATGGGACCTTCTTCAAAAACATGGAGATGAAATTGATATGGTTGTAACGGATGTTGAAATGCCTAATCTTGATGGTATAGGATTTGCCGAAAAAATAAGGGGGGATCAACGATTTTCCCACCTTCCCTTGATTGCCCTTACAACTTTGGCTGGTGAGGAAGAAGTGAAAAGGGGAAAGGAAGCAGGAATAGACGAATACCTCATAAAACTCGACAGGGAAAAACTTTTGATGGGTATAAAAAATTTATTAGGTGATTAATATTTTTGTTTTGTTGTTAAGGAACGAGGACGAAATAACTTGGTATTTTAAGCGTCGATCCATCCTGCC
>CAZNFB010000303.1:0-3579 GCA_964572105.1 uncultured Desulfobacteraceae bacterium | reverse complement strand
TATGGGCCAAAATTCTGCGCTATTTCTGCTCAACTTATTTCATCTCCGTTCCTTACCTTTTATTTTACAGATGATTTATCTTCCGGCAACAAGATCTCATCTCTGTCTCCAAATCGGGATACTTTTCCATTTTCAAGCATTAAAATTTTATCCACATTATATAAAAGGCTGGGTTTGTGGGTGATCATGATGGTGGTGGCTCCCATTTCTTTAAGATTTTTTAATGCCCCCACAAGTGCCTGTTCACCTTCTTCATCCAGATTGGAATTGGGCTCATCTAAAATCACCAGCCTGGGATTTCCGTAAAGAGCCCTGGCCAGCCCCACCCTCTGCCGCTGTCCTCCGGAAAGATTTTGCCCCCTCTCCCCGATATCCGTATCATACCCTCGGGAAAATCTTAAAATAGCCCCATTGGCCTCTGCTTTTCTTGCTGCTTCCACAACTTTTTTTGAATCTACTTTTCCCATTCTGGCAATATTTTCACTCACTGTTCCGCTGAACAGCTCCACATTCTGGGGGAGATATCCCAAAAATTGCCCCAGAGCATCATTGTCCAGATTACTCAGATCCTTCCCATCGAGCTTAATTGTTCCTTCAGAGGGGGACCACATACCAAGAATCATTCTGCATAAAGAGGTTTTTCCAACACCATTGGGCCCGACTATTCCCATGATCTGTCCCGGCTCCAAATTAAAACTGATCGATGTTAAAACTGATCTTTCGCCAATATTAAGGGAAACATTTTCAACGCTCAAGTCTCCGTTTAAGGCCTGAATATCTCCCTGCTTTTTATCTTCAGAGGTCTTTAACAGTTTTTTTAAATTATTATACGCGGTTTTCGCCCCGGAAGTCTGTTTCCATGCACTTATCCCCTGGTTGACCGGAGCCAGCGCTTTTCCCATGATAATAGAAGCAGCGATTATTACACCGGGGTTGGCTTCGTTTGCCAGCACCAGAGCTGCCCCTGCTCCGAAAATGATTACCTGCATAAAAATTCCAAAACTCTGACTTATGGCTGTGAGCATATGGTTTTTTCTGCCGGCCCTATCCTGCAGCCGCATCTCTTTATCATTGATTTTACAGTAACATTCCCCCCCGTTTTTGATCATTCCCATACTTTGAAGTTCTTGAGCTGCCCTGAAGCTTGTTAATATCCATTGTCTCCCCTGGTTATTTAACAAATCGGCTTTTCCAAGGTCTTTTTTTGTTAATAGATCCTGGAGCAACCCTATGATAAGGATTGTAACGGCACCCCCTGTGGCTGTGAGTCCAAGCACGGGGTGGATAAAATAAATAATGCCGATATAGATAAAAATCCATGGAACATCAAAAAAGGCAAAAATTGCATTTCCTCCAAGATAGTTCCGGAGTGTATGAATATCTTTAAGACCCTGTGTATATTTCATACTGTCAGTACGGCAAAGATCCTGCAGCATCTCCTTTAAAACCCTGCGGCTTAAGAGTTCATCGAGTTTAACCCCGGCTCTAACCAATAGCCTGGAGCGAAAAAAATCAAGACAGCCCAAGGCCACCAAAGCCACCATGGCCATGGCGGTTGTCGCATAAAGGGTGGAAAGGCTGTAACTGTAAAGCACCCTGACATAAACGGCCAGCATGTATAAGGGAAACGTTAAAAAAAGAGTATTAATAAAAAGGGAAAACAACCCTGCAAACAAAAAATATTTGAAGCATTTGCGCAGGAAAAAAATCATAGGGCCACCTTATCCTCTTTTTGCTGCCCCATTAATTTTGCAAAAACCGCATCTTTTGGACCGAACATGGCAACACTCCCGTTTTGCAGAACCAGAACCTTGTCCATTGATTGTAAAAGCAAAGGTTTGTGGGTCACCATGATACAGGTGCAGGGATGGTTCTGCTTAATGTGCAGCAATGTATGCAATAACTCCTGTTCACCCTGTTTGTCAAGGTTGGAGGTGGGCTCGTCCAAAACCAGGAATTTTGGATTTTTATAGATAGCCCTGGCAAGGCCGATTTTCTGTTTTTCCCCTCCGGAAAGCTTGAGACCGTCTTCGCCTTCCAGCTGAGTCTCTAACCCCTGGGGAAAGGTTTCTATCATATCCTGAATTCCGCACGTATAAACCGCCGCTTTAATATATTCCATATCCGGTTTTCCCAGCCTGGCAATATTTTCCCCAACCGACCCGGGAAACAGCTCCATCTCCTGGGGCAAGTATCCAATGAATTCACCCAGCTGATCTTTGTTCCAGGAAAAAATATCTACTCCGTCAAGATAAACTTTTCCGGCAGCAGAGGGCCAGATGCCCAGCAAAAGTCGGCATAATGTTGTTTTCCCGGCGCCGCTGGGTCCGATGACACCTAAGAATTCTCCTCCCTTCAGCTCAAAGGAGACACCTTTAAGGAGAATCTGTTCCCCGATTCTGGAGACCACTCCTTCTGCCCTGATATCTCCCCTGGGCCCGGGGAGCAGCATGGTTGGGGGCCGCTCTTTAATAAAGGCTGAAAATTCTTTTAACCGCTGATATGATTCTTTTGCCTGGGTTGTAAAACGCCATGCCGACATAACCTGCATTAAGGGGGCCAGCCCTCTCCCCATGATGATGGAGGCTGCAACCATGAGTCCCACATTAAACCCTTTTTTCATGGCATACCAGGCACCGAAACAGTAAATCATTACCTGAATTACATTCTGCATCGGTTTAATCACAGCCTGTATGGCACCTGCATACTCACTGGATATTGTCTGGTTTATAATTACCTGATTATTCCCCTTAATAAACCGGTCGCTGATGGAATTAATCATCCCCATGCCATTGATTACTTCTGCATTGCGCAAAAAAGAATTAACAAAACGCTGGTTCTGATTATTTATAATATTGGCATTTTTCATATTTTGACGTATGAGAACCTCCTGGAGCAGACTCAATCCAAGCATTATAACAGCGCCTGTCGTGGCAATGATGCCAAGCACAGGATGGAACAGGTAGATCAGCAGCAGGTAAAAAGGAGCCCATGGAATATCAAATAAGGAATAGACCGCTGGAGAAGAAAAATAATTCCGCAAGGTTTCAATGTCATTTATGCCCCGCTGATAAGCTCTTTGGTTATCTATTGCACAGCCTTTTATCATTCCTGAATAAATACCGTTTCGTAACTCAAGGGTTAAATCCTTGCCTGCAGATGCCAGAAGTCTGGAGCGGATATAGCTGAAAAATCCAAGGGCAATTATTGCATAAAATGCTGCCGCAGTTATATTTGCAAGGGAGGATTCACTGTAGCTGATGATAATATTGCGGTATATGGTGAACATATAAAAGGGAAAGGTCAGCTGAAGGATATTTACAAAACAGCTTAAGAGCGCGGCAAAGGTAAAATATTTTTTCCATTTTTTTAAAAAATCTGCCATCAGCGGTCTGTATCCTCCTTGGTCCATAAAGCAGGATCTTTTTTTTCTGGTGTTTGATTTTTTTTTCTCCCCTCCCTGCCAAGATAATCAAAGAGAACATAAATGGCAAATAAAACAAGGGGAGCCAAAATGGTATATAGTAAAATTACATCAATGGCTATTAAAGGTCCGGGACCCAACATTTTACCACCTGT
>CAZNFB010000302.1:0-3581 GCA_964572105.1 uncultured Desulfobacteraceae bacterium | reverse complement strand
CCCTCACGCAAGATTCTAACCGGACATTACTGAACCAAACCCAAAATTTAATTATTTTTTTCGATACCATTCGCCCATTGCATCCATAAAATATTCCCCGGGCAACCCTTTTTCCAGTATTGTTTTAGCCCTTAGCCTTCCAACCATTTCACCTGTTGTCCCCTGCTGTTTTGCTATGGCGTTATAAATCTTTTCCCGGTCAAAATTTTCCCCGTTAACAACATCTTCCCCTGTTTTGTCCTGGGAAACAAATTGCAGATACCCCTGATTATCTTCACCTATTATACTCTTTGCTTTAAGTTCTTTGAGGAGAGGAAAGCGGGTTTTCATTCTCTCTTTTATGCTTCCGGCAAAGCAGAAAAGTGCCGGAACAAAGAGAAACAGAGCAATCAGTGGAGCAATATTTTTTATTGATTTTTTTTTCATGGAGTAATCTCCTTTGTTTCTTCCTCGGCATTATCAATATCATCAAAAAAATCATCCAGAGCTTTTTGAACCCTTATGTTTACGTCTATGGTAATATGAATCGGTTTTATTTCCACAGGTGCCACATTAATTTTGTGGCGTGTACTGCATCCCGAAAGGAAAAAAGAAGATGTAAAAAAAAGTAAGAGCAAAACAGATTTTAACATAATTATTCTCCTGGTTTTCTAATTAGATCAAAAAGGCTATTTATATTTTTATTATATTTCATAAGCCGGTTTAAGGGTAGCTTAAAATTAACATCAATACCAATACCCTGAAAAACAGAGCCCTCCCCTTTTCCTTCTATTTTAACAAACCCCCCAAAATCTTTTTTATATACAAATGGGAGCGGTCCCGCAGGTTTTCCTGCAAGCTGCATTTTTAAAAGGAGATTTTCTCCTTTAGTTACAAGGGAAAGCTTAACCCATTCATATTTATAATCCTTTAAGGCTTCCCTTGCAAGCTCAAGTTGAGCATGCTGAACTGTACCTTCTGGTATGCCGCTGGTGAGCACCTGGGTTCCGGTGAGGCGAATATTTCCCCCCACTCCCGGTGTTGAGTACAAAAAGCCATCTCCAAAAATAATCTGACCATTATTAAACATAACAGGGAGTCTTCCATTAACTGCCCCCTCCCCTTCCGACTTTTCTATACCCAGATTTTCAAGGATCATGGCGAGATTTAAACGGTCAAAAAAAAAAATCAGATTATAATCGCTCTTTCCTGAAGATATGCGTATTGCATGGGTGAAAACTTTTCCCCTGCAGTATTCAGCACTTATTTTTTCAATAAAAATTGAATCACCAGATTCAATATTAAATATAATTTCGCCGTTAGCAAGTTCTGTTTTTCCAAAGGAAGCCCTGTCAAAGCTAAACCGCTGCAAACCAGAGCTTCTCATATTAATCAGTTCGGGTATTGTGCATGAAGCGCTGATCCCCTCCATGGAAATGGCGTTATCTCCCATTAAAAATTTTCCATTATAAAGGGTTCCTGCAAGAAAACAATTCAGGCCGGTTTCATCAATTGCAATCCCCCCTTTAACATCGAGATCTCCATTAACAATAATATCCTTTTGACTGGATACAAACCGCCTGATGTTGATATCTTCTGCCCCATACTTATGTTCGAGATTAAAATCGATCTTTGTATTAAAATTTCCAGATGGTGATATTCCTGAATAGCCGCTGAATTTCATTAAAAGATCATTAACAAGGCTGTTTTTATGCTCCCCTTTAAAAAAAAGGGTTCCATTCTTTTGCCGGACAGAGGCTAAGACAGAACCTGCCTTAAAATTTTTAAATTTAACCTCTTTTACCCGAAGCTCACCTTTCTCTCCAAATTTTTTGCAGGGCCACTTTAAAGGAATATTCCCTTTTATGCCCAGCAAATTCACGTTTCCTTTGGAGTCTTTTATGCTGCAATTGTCTATTTTTATAATTCCGTTAAAACAGAAAGGATTGAGCTTATCTTTTTTTACTTTTCCAGCAGCAGAAAGATCACTGACTCTTATATCACCAGATTCTCCGGTTCCATAAATATTCTTAACACCCAAATCATATTTAATCGACCCTGAGGAGGATTTTCCGTCTCCTGCAAGGTTTATGAAAGGCTCATTAAAGATAATATCAAAACCCCTGGTTTTTATATTCCATCTGTTATTTTCACAGGATTTATTTGAAAGCTTAAAGCTCCACTCTCCTTTTTTTCCCATGGTTGTAACGGCATCCATTCGTAAAGGAGAGGGTGTAAAGGAGAATCCGTTAATCCCCAGGTAATCTTCGTTCTTTTCCATGGTAACAGTAAAATCGGCTCCAGCTTCAAAATCTTCATCAAGGGGCTGGAAAAAGCCTCTAAAGCCGGATATCACAACCGGTACAGGTGAAACAATCTTAAATGGAGAAAGGGAAATATTCCATTTTTCCCCTCCCCTTCCGGTAATTTTCATCTCCACGCATTTTTTTTCATTTTCTTTGTTTTCAGGATTATGGATCTGAAAATTACGATAAAGGATATTACCTTCTAAAAATCGAGCCCTAGCTGAAAAAGATGATATCTTAAAAGGATCCATCTGCAAATCAGCAGTCCCTGAAAAATCCCCCCTGCCCCGGAGAATCACTGAATCTGATATCAGATTTACAAGGTCTGCATACCTGCCAAGTTCCATGGAATCTCCATTAAAGGTTAACCTTATTTTATTATCTAAAGGATCAATTATTGCGGAAAAAATAATACTCTCCCCCCGGGGGTAGAGGGAGATGGTACAGATTATTAGATTTTTTTCCTGGTTTCCAGAAAAAAGTTCAAAATCGACAGGGAGACGATATTTTTTGCCGTTGACGGCGCATATTATGACTCCATCACGGATCTCAATCTTTTCCACAGGAAAAACAAACGGTTTAGCCGACACAGAAGGCTCTTCCTTTTTGGAGGGAATTTTGGCTAAAATATCTTTTATATCTAATCCCTTAATCTTAAAATTTCCATCTTTATATTGGCAGAAAAGTTTAATTCCGGTAAAAGATATTTTTTTGATACGTTTTTTTAAAAGCCCGGATGGTGAATAATCAACGCGTACAGATTCCACGGTAAAAGATGGATCCACCTTGTTCCATATTTTTATGGAACCAAGATCTGACCCAAAAAAACCTGTTTTTCTCACCCTGCATGAAAAACCGGAAACCCCGAACCCCCCTGCTATTTCCGGAAAAAATTCAGATTCGAGATAGGAAGGAAGAAAAAAATCAAGAAAAGAAAAAAGAGCAATCAAGAAAAAAAGAAAAAAAGAAAATATATAAAAAAATATTCTGCTCATTAGTCTCCATCCAAGTTAAGGTGACCTTTTTTTTACGATCTCTTATCTGTGAGTTTTCATGGTTTAATCAGATTATACCTGTTGCCGTACATATTAGCTGAATAGTTACTTTTTTTCAAGATTTATGCCTGGGGAAATGATGGGGAAAAAAGGTGTTACGCTTCCTCCTTTGCATGCGCGATGCCGCAGCATTACCGTCGCATATTTTGAAACATCCTTAACCATAAATTATGGCGAAAAAATGAGCAGGCAGGACAAAGAGTTTGTTAATACCTGGACTCCGGCGGAGCATAAAAATTTT